>CAZJGP010000188.1:0-4652 GCA_964545595.1 uncultured Flavobacteriaceae bacterium
GGTTTAAATATCACTGTAAACCCATTTTTTAATAGTATTTCTGATTATATTTTCCTTACACCTACCGGTGAAAGAGACGGAATAAGTGCCACTAACCCTACAGGGTTACCAGTATTTGTGTATCTACAAGAAGATGCTACGTTGTTTGGAGGAGAATTCAATTTAACTTATAACCCTTTATATTTACCTAAGCTTTATTTTCAAACAGGTGCTTCATTAACTTATGGAAATGATAGTAGTGATGACCCATTACCATTCATACCGCCAGTTAATTTTAATACTAAAATTACTTATGATCTTCATTATGGGAAAGAGCTTAAATTAAATAGCGTTTATTTACAACAATTAAACTTTTTAGAACAGAATAGAATTGCTGATGAAGAAATAGCTAATGATGATTATCATTTAATTAATTTAGGTTTTGATGCATCCTATAAGGCATTTGATTTTAGTTTTACCGTAAAAAATATTTTTGATCAAGATTATACAGATCATTTATCAAGGTTAAAAACAGCATTCGAAGATGTTGTTGTACCTAACCCAGGAAGAGACATTATTTTCAATTTAAAATATAATTTTTAAACTGAATTTTAATTTATTAATTAAAAAAACTTATTATCAACGATAATAGGTTTTTTAGGAAAAAATGTATAGTGAGGTTATTTACTTTTTTATAAAGACTAATTGTGTAAATAAAATATTAAATTTATATTAGTCTGTTTTTTTATATAAAATACTTATAATTAATACGTTTAAATTATTAATGAAATAAAAGAAAATGAAAAATTTTAAAAATATTATATCGATATTAGTTGTTATAACATCATTAATAAGCTGTAAAAATAAAACAGAAGATAAGGGTTCTAGTAAGTTAAACGTAGTTACCACAACGACCATGATTACCGATATGGTACAAGCCATTGGAGGAAGCAAAATTGAAGTAAATGGATTAATGGGAAGCGGTGTAGACCCACATTTGTATAAAGCAAGTGAAGGAGATGTTACTAAATTATCGAACGCCGATGTTATTATTTACAATGGTTTACATTTAGAAGGAAAATTAGAAGACGTTTTTAAGAAAATGAAACGTACTAAAAAAGTGATAGCTGTTGCCGATGCTATTAATCCATCTCAATTAATAAGCTCTGAAAATTTTGCGTCTAACTATGATCCTCATATTTGGTTTCAAATAGATTATTGGATTGCTTGTGCACGTTTTACAGCAGACGAATTAACTAAAATTGATAAAGAAAATTCTGATTTTTTTCATGCTAATGCAGAAGTTTATGTAAATAAATTAAAAGCTTTAAAAACAGAAAATGACAAATTAGTAACGTTATTACCTGTTGAAAAACGAGTTTTAATTACAGCTCATGATGCTTTTAATTATTTTGGAAAGTCTTATAATTTTGAAGTAGTAGGTTTACAAGGGTTATCTACAGCAACAGAAGCAGGAGTAAAAGATGTTCAAAACTTAGCAAATCTTATTATTGAAAAAGGAGTAAAAGCAATTTTTGTTGAAACATCAGTACCAAAACGTACTATTGAAGCTTTACAAGAGGCAGTTAAAGCTAAAGGTCAAGAGGTTGTTATTGGGGGAGAATTATTTTCAGATGCTTTAGGAACACCCAAAACACCTGAAGCTACCTATGTAGGTATGTACAAGCACAATATTTCTACTATTGTGAATGCATTAAAATAATGAGTAATACTAAGCAGAATATTGCAATAACTATTGATGATTTAACAGTAGCGTATAATTACAAACCAGTACTATGGGATATTGATTTATCAATACCCGAAGGAGTTTTAATGGCAATAGTTGGTCCTAATGGGGCTGGTAAGTCAACTTTAATAAAATCTATTTTAGGTATTGTAAAACCTATTGCAGGTAAAGTATCTATTTTTGGCAAACCATATAGTAAGCAACGTTCTTTAGTTGCTTATGTACCACAAAAAGGTTCTGTAGATTGGGATTTTCCTACCACAGCTTTAGATGTGGTAATGATGGGAACTTATGGTAGTTTGGGTTGGATAAAAAGACCTGGTAAAACACAGAAGAAACAAGCATTAGAAGCTTTAGAAAAAGTAGGAATGCTTCCCTTTAAAGGAAGACAAATAAGTCAGCTTTCAGGAGGGCAGCAACAGCGTGTTTTTTTAGCCAGAGCTTTAGTGCAAAATGCAGCTATTTACTTTATGGATGAACCTTATCAAGGAGTAGATGCTACTACCGAAATTGCTATTATAAATTTATTAAAAGAGCTTCGTAAAGCTGGTAAAACGGTAATTGTAGTACATCATGATTTACAAACAGTACCAGAATATTTTGATTGGGTTACTTTCTTAAATGTTAAAAAGATAGCTACAGGTCCTGTTAAAGATATTTTTAATGATGATAATCTTACTAAAACCTATGGTATAAACTATAAAGTAAGTATTCATAAATAGAAATTAGATGTTTTTAATAAAACAAAAACAATTGTAAAACCATTATAATCCAAAACTTTTTTGCCATAAAAATGAACGAGTATCTAAAACTTCTGTTTGAAGACTATACACTACAAGTTATTACACTAGGAACAGTAGTTTTAGGTGCAGTTTGTGGTATGTTAGGAAGTTTTGCTGTTTTGCGTAAACAAAGTTTATTAGGTGATGCTATTTCGCATGCAGCCTTGCCAGGTATAGCATTAAGTTTTTTATGGTTAGGAACTAAAAACCCAATTGTTATTTTATTAGGTGCTTTAATTAGTGGTTTAATAGGTACTTTTTGGATAAAAGGGATGACCTCTAAAACACATTTAAAATCAGATACAGCATTAGGTTTAGTACTATCACTTTTTTTTGGTTTTGGAATGTTATTGTTAACCTATATTCAAAAACAACCAAACGCAAACCAAGCAGGGTTAGATAAATATTTATTTGGTCAAGCAGCTACATTATTAGCCGATGATGTTTGGCTTTTATCTATAGTTGGTATTATTAGTTTATTGGTGTTATTTGTTTTTTGGAAAGAATTAAAGCTATTATTATTTGATGCAGATTATACTAAAACGCTAGGTTTTAATATTCGATTTTTAGATGTTTTAATTACTAGTTTTATTGTTTTAGCTATAGTTTTAGGGTTGCAAACTGTTGGTGTAGTTTTAATGAGTGCTATGCTTTTAGCACCAGCAGCAGCAGCTAGGCAATGGACAAATAAACTTTGGATAATGGTTTTTTTAGCAGCAATATTTGGTGCTAGTTCTGGTGTAGTAGGTACGGCAATTAGTGCATCTACAAACGGATTGTCTACAGGACCAGTAATTGTATTAGTAGCTACGTTTTTTGTTTTTGTATCGTTTATTTTTTCTCCCGAAAGGGGAATACTTTTTAAAGAAATTAGAAAGTATAAAAACAGAAAGGCTTTAAAGGTTTTTAAAACGCTTTCTTTAATGTATGAAATTGCACAAACACACGAAGATATTTCGCATCCGCATGCTATTAAAATATTAAATAACTTTCAAGGATATTCAAAGAATACTTTAAAAGAATTAGAAGACCAAGAGTTAATAAAAATTGATGGGAAAACCTGGTATATGACTAAGGAAGGTTATACCAAAGCTGCGCAATTGTTTAATCAACAAACTCTAGTAAATGAGTAGTTCGCAAATTGAAATACAAATTATAGCAGCATTAGTTGCTGCTGCATGTGCTTTGCCAGGAGTGTTTTTGGTATTGCGTAAAATGTCATTAATTAGCGATGCTATAAGTCATTCTATTTTGTTAGGAATAGTAGTTGGTTTTTTTATTACGCACGATTTAAATTCGCCAATAAACATAATATTAGCTACTATTACAGGGGTAATAACAGTTGTTTTAGTAGAGTTTATTCAAAAAACAGGATTGGTTAAAGAGGATACAGCCATAGGCTTAGTGTTTCCGGCAATGTTTAGTATAGGAGTTATTTTAATAGCCTTAAATGCTAACGATGTACATTTAGATGTGGATGCTGTTTTACTAGGAGAGTTAGCTTTTGCTCCTTTTGATCGTATGCTCTTTAATGACGCCGATTGGGGCCCTAAAGCAATGTGGGTAATTGGTAGTATTTTTATTTTAAGTTTAACCTTGTTGTTTGTTTTTTATAAAGAATTAAAGATTAGTACCTTCGATGAAGGATTGGCAGCAGCTATGGGTTTTTCGCCATTACTAATGCATTATGGTTTAATGTCGGTAGCATCGGTTACTACGGTAGGAGCATTTGATGCTGTTGGTGCTATTTTAGTAGTGGCATTAATGATAGCGCCTGCAGCTACGGTTTATTTATTGACTGATGATTTAAAAAAATTACTTGTTGGTTCGGTATTAGTAGGGGTATTTTCAGCAATTTCAGGATATTGGGTAGCACATTTAATTGATGCTTCTATTGCAGGAGCTATTACTACGGTTTTAGGAATTATTTTCTTCTTAGTGTATTTATTTGCTCCTAAAAGTGGTTTAATTTCAGTGTTGTACCGTCAAAAACAACAACGTAAAGAGGTTATGTTATTAACTTTTTTACTACATATCCAAAACCATGAAGAGCCTAGTGAACGCCATGTTAATCATTTAAATGAACATATTAATTGGCAAGAAGTTCGAGCGCAATCAGTACTTAAGTTAGCAAGCCAAAATAA
>CAZJGP010000189.1:0-7194 GCA_964545595.1 uncultured Flavobacteriaceae bacterium
AACCTGACCATAATCTTTATCATTAAAAGGACTCCAATTTTTTACGTAAATAAAATCAGCGTCTTTAAAGGCTTCCTCTTGATTATTTGTAACCGTTGCATTACCTACAAATTTAGAATCTAACTCATACCCTTCAGGGTGTGTAATTACAAAGTCAAAATCAGAAGCATTTGCATACTGAGCAAAGCTATTAGCAACCGCTTGTGGCAATGCTCTTGGATGCGGCGCCCAACTTAAAACCACTTTAGGTTTTGGTTTTGTGTTATGTTCTGCTATGTTAATCATATCGGTAAGTGCCTGTAAAGGATGACCTATAGCACTTTCCATATTCAATACAGGAACACTAGCGTATTTCATAAAAGCAGATAATACCTGCTCTTTTTGGTCTTCCTCTTTATTTTCAAACTTCGCGAAAGCACGGATAGCAACAATATCACAATACTGAGAAACTACTTGAGCGGCCTCAATAACATGCTCTGACTTCCCTTGATCCATTACCTCACCATCACCATATTCTAACTGCCATCCTTCAGCTCCAAAATTCATTACCATTACATTCATTCCTAGATTAATGGCTGCTTTTTGAGTACTTAAACGTGTACGCAAACTGTTATTAAAAAATAACAAACAGATAGTTTTATCTGCTCCTAAGGCTTTGTGTTTTAATGGGGCTTTTTTTAACTCAATAGCTTCATCTACCCAAGTAGATAAATTGTCTATATCATTTATATCGAAGTAATTCATAGTTTATTATTTCTAGTAATAAATATACTAAAGAACATAAATTTCAGAAGTATTTTTATAATCAACAAAATTACTCTTTTAAAAGAAAAATATAAATTTTATATAGATAATTATATATGTGATTATTTTTATAATTATGATTTTACGGAACGTATACTTCTTTAGAAATTTCTCATACATTTGCACTTATTAAAATAATACAATGAGTTTAGAAAGGGAATTACATAAACGTAGTAATAATGTGTGTGAACTTTGTGGTAGCACCGAAAAATTAGCTACTTATAATGTGCCACCAATACCAAAATCAATTAGTTTAAACGAAATAGTACACGCCTGTAGTGTTTGTATTGAACAAATTGAAGACCCTGAAAAAACAGATCCAAACCATTGGCGTTGTTTAAACGATAGTATGTGGAGCGAACACGAACCCGTAAAAGTAATTGCATGGAGAATATTAAGCCGATTACGTAACGAGGGTTGGCCTAAAGACCTATTAGATATGCTTTATTTAGAAGAAGAAACACTTACTTGGGCACAAGTTACTGGCGAAGGTGAAGATCCTGAAGATAAATTAATACACCGTGACAGTAATGGTGTTGTACTAGAAGCTGGAGACAGCGTTGTATTAATTAAAGATTTACCTGTTAAAGGTTCTAGCATGGTGGCAAAAAGAGGAACTGCTGTACGCAGAATTTCATTAGATCATGAAAATGAAAAATGGATTGAAGGTAAAGTAGATGGTATTCAAATAGTAATTATAACGGAATATGTTAAAAAAATATAATTAAAAAATTATACGATTATGGCTAAAGCCGGAAGCCCCAAAAACACAAAAAATAAAGCTTTACATTCTAAATTAATGGATCGTAAAAAAAACAAGCAACGAAAAGAAAAACTTAAAAACGTTGACCGTATTAAAGAAATGAACCGTAAATTCCAGGAAAAACTTAGAAACGAAAAAACGGAAGATACTATTGATTAAGTATTTATAAATAAAAAAGGAGCAATTAAAATTGCTCCTTTTTTATTTATAAACTAATATGTTATTCTAAACTTACTTAATTAAAGCATAGGATTGTTTAGTAATTTCAAGTTCTTCATCTGTAGGTACTACTAATATTTTTACTTTAGAGTCTGCTGCTTGAATTTCTCTAACTTCACCTGAACGAATAGCGTTTTCTTCTGCGTTAAGCTTTATACCAAAAAAGTCCATCTCATTACATACAAGTCCTCTAATGTAATCTGAATTCTCTCCTATTCCGGCTGTAAAAATAATAGCATCAACACCATTAAGGGTACTAATATATGATCCTATAAACTTCTTAATTCTATAAGTATTCATCTCTAAGGCATCTATACATTTTTGATCTCCTTTAGCTGCTGCACTTTCAATGTCACGCATATCGCTGTAACCAGTAAGCCCAACCATACCACTTTGTTTTTGCAAGATAGTAGTTGCTTCTTCTAAAGAATACCCTAATGAGTTCATCATATATAAAACAACAGCTGGATCAATATCACCACAACGTGTTCCCATTATTAAACCATTCATTGGTCCAAACCCCATAGAATGATCTACACTTTTACCATCTTCAACTGCAGTAATACTACACCCATTACCTAAGTGAATACTAATAAGTTTACCTGAGTTTTCTTTTCCTAAAAATTCACGTGCTTTTTCACTAACATATTTATGACTTGTTCCATGGAAACCATATGCTCTTATCTTTTGCTCTTCTAAAAACTTGTTTTCAATAGCATATTTATATGCTTTTTGAGGCATTGTTTGGTGAAAAGCGGTGTCAAATACAGCAATTTGTTTTGCCTTAGTAAAAATATTTTCAGCTACTAAAATACCTTCTAAATTTGCTGGGTTATGTAGTGGAGCTAAACTATATAATTCTTTGATTTTGTCTTTTACAGCATCATCTATAATTACTGTTTCTGCAAATGTGCTTCCTCCATGTACTACTCTATGCCCTACAGCATCAATATCATCTTTACTTTCAATTACTCCAATTTCAGAATCTAATAAATACCCTGCTACTAGTTCTAAACCAACTTTATGATTTGGTATATCTGTAGTTTTTTGGTGTTTATCACCATTAATTTTATATGTAATTACGGCATTTTCTAAACCAATTCGTTCTACTAAACCAGAACATTTAACTTCTGCCGAAGGCATACTAAAAACTTGAAATTTGATAGATGAACTTCCTGAGTTAATTACGAGTATTTGCATATTATTTTACTTGAGTAATTTTTATTTTATATAAACTTTATAGTCTATTAATAGTCTTGAGCTTGAATAGCTGTAATAATTACAGTGTTGTAAATATCATCAACTGTACAACCTCTACTTAAATCATTTACGGGTTTGTTTAATCCTTGTAACATTGGGCCAATTGCTAACGCTCCAGTTTCACGTTGTACCGCTTTATAAGTGTTATTTCCTGTATTTAAATCAGGAAAAATTAATACACTTGCTTGCCCTGCAACTTCTGAATCTGGTAATTTAGTTTTACCTACATTCATATCAACTGCTGCATCATATTGAATAGGACCTTCTATTTTTAAATCAGGTCTTTTGGTTTTAACAATTTCAGTTGCCTCACGAACCTTGTCAACTTCTACTCCTTTTCCTGAAGTCCCTGAAGAATAAGACAACATTGCTATTTTAGGTTCTATACCAAAATTAACTGCAGTATCTGCCGAAGAAATAGCAATTTCAGCTAATTGTTCTGCATTAGGATTAGGGTTAATGGCACAATCTCCAAATACAGAAACACGATCTTCTAAGCACATAAAAAATACTGAAGATACAACAGAAGCTGTAGGCTTTGTTTTTATAAATTGTAATGCTGGCCTAATAGTATGTTGCGTAGTATTAACTGCTCCCGAAACCATACCATCGGCATGACCTTTATAAATCATCATTGTTCCAAAATAAGAAACATCGACCATTAAATCTCGAGCCATACTCATATTTACGTTTTTATGCTTACGTAACTCATAAAGAGTTTCCACATAATCTTCAAAATATTCTGAACTAGCAGGGTCAACAATTTTAACGCGTTCCATATCTAAAGGAACTCCTAATTTAGTTGCTTTTGTTTTTATTTTAGTTTCGTCTCCTAATAAAATAACATCAACAACACCTGACGCCAAGATTCTTGAAGTTGCTCTAATTACACGCTCATCAAAACCTTCTGGTAAAACAATACGTTTTTTATCTGTTTTAGCACGTTTTAATAAGTTGTATTGGAACATTCTTGGAGTAAGTACCTTACTCTCAAAAGTTACTAATTTCTTTGTTAAACTATCAACATCTACATGTTTTTCAAAAGCAGCAATTGATGTAGTAATTTTTTGATGATTATCCGCATAAATAGCCGAATCAATATTCCCTACTTTATTAGTTACATCAAAAGTTCCTTCTTCAACAGAAACTATAGGTAAAGTTAATTTTAAACCTTCTATTAATTTTAAAATAGATGCTTCAGGAATAATTCCTCCTGTTAAAATAATACCTGAAATTTTTGGATAGTTAGCTGAAGCACTCGCTTGTAATGCTCCTAAAATAATATCAGCTCTATCTCCTGGTGTTATAACTAGACTATTTTCTTTAAAATGACGTAAATAATTTGGTAGTTGCATTGCTCCTACTCCAAAGCTTCCTGCTTGATTATTTAAAAACTCTGCTCCAAATAACACATCACCATCTAAATGCTCTACAACTTCTTTTATGGTAGGGTCAACTAAAGATTTTATAGTTGGTATAATAATTTGTTGCACTTTAGATGGCATAATACCTTCTAAAGTATCTGCAACTGCTTGTGTACTTTCTTCTTTAACTTTGTTAGCAACAACAGCTAATACTTCAACCTCTTTTACTTTGAAAGTATCGTATGCTAATCGTAAATTACCTGATATTTCATTTACTTTTTTGTTTGCACTATTAGAAACTATTACAACTGGTATTCCTAAATTTTTACAAATAAGTACGTTAATATCAAATTCTATAATACTATTTTCTTCTGAAAAATCAGTTCCTTCTACAACAACAAAATCATATCGTTCTTGTAAACTTTTATATTGTTCAATAACCTTATCAAAAATATCTCCTTCTTTTCCTTGATTGTATTTTTCAAGTACTTCAGATCGTGTAAAACAATACATGTCTTCCACCTCAATTTGTAAATCAAAATGAGACTTAACAGTATTAATATGACCATCAACTCCACCCTCAGAAAAATCATCAACAATAGGCCTAAAATACCCTACTTTAGGTGTTTTACCTAAAAAAGCTCTCATTAAACCTAAAACTACTATGGACTTACCACTATGCCTTTCACTAGTAGCAATGTATAAACCTTGACTCATAATATAAATTTGCTGTCAAAGATACATATTTAATGGGCTGTCAAAGTACTGCTATATTAAATATATTAGCTACTGTTCGATAAATATGCATAATTCAAAATCACGTTGATTTTTATCGAAAATTATCAATAAAAATCACATAATATTAACTTTTATTAAGAACAAATAAAAACAAGGTTGTTCAAGATAGATAATGGTATTAGCTTTTGTTATATTTGCGCTCTATAATTAGATTAAAAAATGAAGATTTCATACAATTGGCTAAAGCAATTTTTAAATTTAGATTGGGAAGCTGAAAAAACAGGCGACTTACTAACCGATTTAGGACTTGAAGTAGAAGGAATTCAAAATTTTGAAAGTATAAAAGGTGGATTACAAGGTATAGTTGTTGGTCATGTTTTAGAGTGTTCTCAACATAACAATGCTGACAAACTTAGTGTAACTAAAGTTGATTTAGGTGATGGAGAACCTGTACAAATAGTATGTGGTGCACCTAATGTAGCTACTGGTCAAAAAGTTGCTGTAGCAACTATTGGAACTACATTATACACTGATGAAGGAGATTCTTTTGCTATTAAAAAAGGAAAAATTCGTGGTGAAGTTAGTTTTGGTATGATTTGCGCTGAAGATGAACTTGGTTTAGGTAAAAGTCATGATGGTATTATGGTCTTAGATGCCGATTTAAAACCTGGTACTCCATTAGCTGAAGTTTTTAATATTGAAAGTGACCAAGTATTTGAAATTGGATTAACACCTAACCGTGCCGATGCAATGAGTCACTGGGGTACTGCTCGTGATTTAAAAGCTGGTTTACAACAACAAGGTTTAAACCTTGAACTTATTAGCCCTTCGGCAATGAGTTTTAATGTAGAAAATCGTTTACACAAAATTGATATTGAAGTTGCTGATTTAGCATTAACACCTCGTTATTGTGGAGTTACTATTACCGATGTAAAAGTTGCTGAATCTCCAGATTGGTTACAAAATCGATTAAAGTCAATTGGTCTTACTCCTAAAAACAATATTGTTGATATCACTAATTATGTAATGCATGAACTTGGACAACCATTACATGCTTTTGATTACAAAAAAATTAGCACTAAAAAAGTAGAAGTAAAAACTGTTGCTGCTGGTACTAAATTTACTACTCTTGATGGAGTAGAACGTACTTTAGATGCTGAAGATTTAATGATTTGTGATGGAAACACACCTATGTGTATTGCTGGTGTTTTAGGTGGAGAAGAATCTGGAGTAAGTGAATTTACTAATCAAATATTTTTAGAGAGTGCTTATTTTAACCCAGTAAGCGTTCGTAAGACAGCTAAACGTCATGGTTTAAATACCGATGCTTCTTTCCGTTTTGAAAGAGGAATTGACCCTAATGCTACTAAATATGCATTAAAAAGAGCTGCTGTGTTAATTTTAGAATTAGCTGGTGGACATGTTAGTAGTGATATTGCAGATTTTTACCCTAAAAAAATTGAAGATTACCAAGTCTTTTTGTCTTTTGAAAACACTTCTAAATTAATTGGAGAAGAATTACCAAGAGAAACTATAAAAAGTATTCTTTCTTCTTTAGAAATTAAAATTAACAACGTTACCGAGGCTGGTTTAGGTCTAACGATTCCTGCGTACCGTAACGATGTTCAACGTGAAGCCGATGTTATTGAAGAAATATTAAGGGTTTACGGATATAATAATATAGGATATTCTAACAAGTTAAACGCATCTATTGCTAGTGTTAACAAAATTGAAGATTATCAAGTTCAAAATAGAATTGCAGAACAACTAGTTGGTCAAGGTTTTAATGAAATTATGGCTAACTCTTTAACTACACCTAAATACGTAGAGCTTGCCAAAGAATTAGATGAAACGGAAAACATTGAAATTTTAAATCCTTTAAGTAACGATTTATCGGTAATGAGGCAATCGTTATTGTTTTCTGGTTTAGAAGCTATTAGTTATAATATAAACCGTAAAAGTGCTGATCTAAAGTTTTTTGAATTCGGAAAAACATACCACAGAATTACAGGTACAATTACTGAAAAGAAACACCTTAGTCTTTTT
>CAZJGP010000190.1:0-14363 GCA_964545595.1 uncultured Flavobacteriaceae bacterium
CTGGAGTATCTCTAATTCTATGAGTGCTGGGTGGTGTAAAGAGTTATTACTAGATACTATACAACAATATGGAGCTCCACAAATACACAACTCTGATAAAGGTTCTCAATACACCAGTGATCTATACATTGCTACATTAAAAAAGCACAACATACAAATCTCTATGGATGGAAAAGGCAGAGCTCTAGATAATATCTATATAGAAAGATTTTGGAAGTCTATCAAATATGAAAAAATATATTTAAACCCTTCAAATGGAGGTTTAGAATTATATCAAAATGTCAAAGAATATATTGAATTTTATAATACCAAAAGAAGACATACTGAAAATAGGAAAAGTACCTCCTGATCAAATATTTTATCAGAAAAATATGGCTTCGTAAATAATTTAAAAATACCTTTAGGCTGTCCTAAGGATTGGGAGTATCATATTCATCACACCATAATACCATAAAACAACTATTTTAAATAGCATGTATTAACTTAACTATAATTCCTAATAATTAAATAAATATTCCGGAGTCAATTCTTTAACTTCTCCAAACTGTTCTAGGGTAGTAAAATCTATATCTCTTTTATTACCTAAAACCATCATATCAAACTTACTGTTTTTAATATCTGCATTAAAAAAATCATTTAACTGATCTAGTGTAATTGTTTTTACTTGATCATAAAGTTCAGAGCTATTATCATAGTTTACACCTAATTTATCAAGTGTTTTATATTTATAATAAATAGACTTTTTAGTAGTTCTTTTTGCTGCTAATGTTTTTAAAACTGATGATTTAGCTGCTTCAAACTGAGTTGAATTTAAAGGCATTTCATTTAATAAACTTTTCATTGCCTTTACAGCCTCGGGCAACTTATTAGCTTGTGTTCCCATATATGCAAATAGATAGTTCGGTTTGTCTTTTTGCGAAGCTAAACTATACCTACTCATTGCCGAATATGCTAATGATTTTGATTCTCTAATTTCTTGAAACACTATAGAAGATAACCCGCTACCAAAATAGGTATTAAACAACATGCTTAATGCTATTTTATCGGTACTGTAAACTTGTTCTTTAGATACTAATAACAACTCTGCTTGTACCATATCATAATCTACAAAGTACACATTACCTATGGTTTCTTTTTCTTTGAAATTATCTTTTTCTTGTTCTAAAACTACTAACTTCTCTTTATCCAAAATAAGTTTTTCTATATAAATAGAATTAAACGTATTTATAGTTTCTAACACATTATTTCCATAATAAAACACCTCTGGCTTTAAATTAAATAATTCAGAAATCTTATTTGTTAATTCTTTTGGAGAAATATTTTTTAAATCTTCTAATGGTATATTACTTCGTAATCTTGAATTTTCACCATATTTTGAATAACTAACTAAACCTTTCCATAAAATTTCAGATTTATTTTTAAGTTTATTTTGTCTTGCTTTTTCAATACTAGTTATTAATTCTGCGTAAGCATTATCATCTGTTTTTAAATCATTTAAATAACTTACTAATAAACGCAGCCCTTCACCTAAATTTTCTTGTAAACCAGATAAAATTATATTTGTTTCTTCTTCACTAGAGCCAAAACTATAATCAATACCTAATTTGTAAAACTCCTTTTTAATTTCTTCATTAGATAAACTATTACTTCCTAAATATTCTAAATAAGTAAATGCAAGGTTTAATTTCTTATCAAAATCACTACCTACAGGAAATTTAATTTGTAAAGTTGATAATTCATTAGTTGTATTTTCAATACTCGAAAACACAATACCTTTAGCCAAAATATCTTTTTTAATGGCTTTATCAAAGTCAATAGTTTGCACTTCTAAATTTGTAGATGGTATATTATTAAACTTAGTAACAAAACCTGAAGCCTCTTCTCTATTAACCGTTATAGGTGTAATTTTAGGATTTTCAACTTTTACCTGACTTGGGTCTTCGCCTATTCTTTTATTTACAACAACATAATTATCTTTAAAAAAATGATTAGAAAACGCTATAACATCTTGTTTTGTTATTTTTTTAATAGCATCTAATAACTCTAACTCTTTAGCCCAATTACTCTCGTAAGCAAAACTATATAAGTAAGCATTTGCTACTGCCTTTATACTTTCTGTTTCTTTAATTTTAGATTTAACCAAATCGTTAATTACTGCTTTAATTAACCAATCGTCAAAATTACCTGTTTTTAAATTTTCTATTTCTTTTAAAATTAAATCTACTACCTCTTCTAAAGATTGATCTTGTTTTGGTTTACCATAAAAACTAAAACTTCCATAATCTTTTCTTGGCGAATAATAAGAAGAAACAGATTGTGCCTTTTGTTTAGAATTAATATTCAAATCAATTAATCCTGCTGTAGAATTACTTAGTAAATAATCTATTAAAGTTAATATAGCTGTGTCGTCACTATTTTTTCCTGGAGTTCTAAAACTTACATAAACCGACTCGGCACTAGGTCCAAAAACATCTTTTATTATTGGTTTATCTATTGGTTTTTCAATAGAAAATTCTGGTTTTTGAATAAGCTTAGCCTCATAGCTTCCAAAGCTATTTGCTATTTTTTTAATAGTTATATCAAAATCAATATCACCTACCATAATTACAGCCATATTATTTGGCACATAATACGTGTTAAAGTAATTATGTATTTCCTTCATAGAAGGATTTTTTAAATGTTCCGCCTTACCAATGGTAGTTTGCGTACCATATGGATGGGTTGGAAAAAGCTCTTTTAAAACTGCTTGATATTGTTTTCTATTATCATTATCCTGACCCCTATTAAACTCTTCATAAACCGTTTCTAATTCTGTATGAAATAATCTTAAAACTAACTCATTAAAACGTTCACTTTCTATTGCTAACCATTTATCTAATTCATTAGATGGTATTTTATTTATATAAGCTGTTACCTCTGTAGAAGTAAAAGCATTAGTACCTTGAGCACCAATACTACTTATCATTTTATCATATTCATTAGCAATAGCGTATTCAGCGGCTTTATTAGATACCGAATCTATCTTACGATAAATTGTTTTTTTCTTTTCTAAATCCTTTTCTTCTTTATGCTCTTCATAAAGGTTAGAAATTTCTTTTAATAATACTTTCTCGTTGTCCCAATCTTTAGTTCCTATATTACTTGTTCCTTTAAAAAGCATATGCTCTAAATAATGAGCTAAACCTGTTTGATCTGCTGGATCATATGTAGAACCTGCTTTAACAGCTATAAAAGTTTCTATTTTAGGAGCGTCATTATTTTTAGATAAGTAAACTTTTAATCCATTATCTAAAGTATATAAACGTAAACCTGTTGGGTCATTTTCAAAAGTTTTATATTCTTCAGCAATAGAATCTACTTGTTTCTTTACAGAACAATTAGAAAAAAGTAATAATAAACATATTAAAAATTGTAAAAACTTCATAATTAGAAACTAATATTTAAGGTAGAGTAATTTAACTAAAAAACATGAAAAAGAAAATCCGCTTGCAAATGCATGCAAGCGGATTTTATATAGTTTAGTTATTGACAATTAAGCCATAACTTCAGCAACTTTTTTACCAATTTCTGCTGGAGAATCTACAACGTGGATTCCACAATCACGCATAATTGCTTTTTTAGCAGCAGCAGTATCTTCAGAACCACCAACGATTGCACCTGCGTGCCCCATTGTACGTCCTTCTGGAGCAGTTTCACCTGCAATAAAACCAACTACTGGCTTCTTAGTTCCACTTTCTTTAATCCATCTTGCAGCATCAGCTTCTAACTGACCTCCAATTTCACCGATCATTACTACACATTCAGTTTCTGGATCGTTAATTAATAACTCAACAGCTTCCTTAGTAGTAGTTCCAATAATTGGATCTCCACCAATACCAATAGCAGTAGTAATTCCTAAACCTTGTTTTACAACTTGGTCAGCAGCTTCATAAGTTAAAGTTCCTGATTTAGAAACAATACCTACATTACCTTTTTTGAATACGAAACCTGGCATAATACCAACTTTAGCTTCACCTGGAGTAATTACACCTGGACAGTTAGGACCAATCAAACGACAGTCTTTATCTTTAATGTAATTTGCTGTTTTTACCATATCTTCAACAGGAATACCCTCAGTAATTGTAATAATTACTTTGATACCTGCATCTGCAGCTTCCATAATTGCATCGGCAGCAAAAGCTGGCGGTACAAAAATTAAAGTAACATCAGCGTTTACTTTTTCTACAGCTTCAGCAACTGTATTAAAAACTGGTCTATCTAAGTGAGTTTGACCACCTTTTCCTGGTGTAACACCACCTACAACGTTCGAACCGTACTCGATCATT
Organism: uncultured Flavobacteriaceae bacterium; assembly: GCA_964545595.1. GTDB lineage: Bacteria > Bacteroidota > Bacteroidia > Flavobacteriales > Flavobacteriaceae > Aquimarina. The sequence continues at coordinate 4,326 of CAZJGP010000190.1, forward strand.
TGTGTAGCGTGAAAAGTTCCTTCACCACCTGTAAATCCTTGTACTATTATGTTTGAATCTTTATTTACTAAAACACTCATATTATTATTATAGTTTTTTTTAAAAGCTGTGCTAAATTAAGTATTAATTACTAAGTAATAAAACAATACTTAAATAAAAGTTTTTGTGTTTAAAAATATCAGTTTCAACCTTGATTAATTTAATTAACCAATAGGCAACTAATCTTCATTATACTACTAATACAAATAAAATTACTTACCGTAACTTTTATTCTATTCTCATTAATATTTAACATAAAAAGTAGAGACTACTTACAACTTAATTCTATAAGTTTTTTACTTTTTCTATTAATTCAGGTATTTGCCTAATAGATGCTATCTCTTTATACTTAGTTCTAAAATCATCTGCAGGAATACCAAAATAATGCTTTTTGGCATCTAATGATTTACTAACTCCTGATTTTGCAGAAATAGTAACTTTTTCACCAATAGTAATTCCGCTAGTTATACCTACTTGTCCCCAAATAGTTACCTCATCTTCTACAATAACACAACCAGCAATTCCTGTTTGTGATGCTATTAAACATTTGTTTCCAATAATAGTATCATGCCCAATATGTACCTGATTATCTATTTTTGTTCCTTTTTTAATAGTTGTAGAATCAGACACTCCTTTATCTATTGTACAAGCTGACCCTATCTCAACATCATCTTCTATTACCACATTACCACTAGACAATAATTTATCAAAACCTTCAGGTCTATTCTTGTAATAAAAAGCATCTCCGCCAATTACAGTATTAGCATGAATAGTTACATTAGAACCAATTACGCTATTATCATAAACAGAAACGTTAGCATGTATAAGAGTATTATCTCCTATAATTACATTATTTCCTATAAAAGCTCCTGGTTGTATTACACTATTCTCCCCTATTATAGCTGTTTCTGCTATTCTCGCTTCCGCGGAAGCAAAAGGTTTAAAAAACTTAGTTAATTTATTAAAATCAGTAAAAGGGTCTTCTGAAATTAACAATGCCTTACCTTTTGGACAGTCTACTTTTTTATTAATTAAAATAGTAGTAGCAGCACTTTGTAAAGCTTTGTCGTAATATTTAGGATGGTCTACAAAAACAATATCTCCTGTAGAAACTCTATGAATTTCATTACAACCCGAAATTAAAAAGTTGGCATCACCTATAAAATCTACTTGTAGTATATCTGCTATTTGTTTTAAAGTATATGGCTGAGGAAATTTCATTTTTAATGTAGTTATATTTAACACAAAAGCTAGTAACCTATTTTTCTTTTAGTTTAAGAAAAATAGGTTACTAGCTATTATCAATCTAATTATTTATTCTTTTACGCGCTCTTTGTACGTACCTTTTTCTGTCTCAATTTTAATTTTATCTCCTTCATTAATAAAAAGAGGTACCATTACTTCTGCTCCAGTTTCTACAGTTGCGGGTTTAGTTGCATTGGTTGCAGTGTTACCTTTAACACCTGGCTCAGTAGCTGTAACTTCTAATATAACCGTTTGTGGCATATCTACAGAAAGTGGTGCATCATCTTCTGTATTAATTAAAATAGTTACAATTGCTTCTTCTTTTAATAAATCAGGTCTGTCAATTGCAGCTTCTTGTAAAGCAATTTGAGAATAGTCTTCTTGATTCATGAAGTGGTAACCTTCACCATCATTATATAAGAATTGAAATTTATGTGTTTCTACACGAACCTCATCAATTTTATGACCAGCAGAAAATGTATTATCAATTACTTTTCCTGTTGTAACACTTTTTAGTTTTGTACGCACGAAAGCAGGACCTTTTCCTGGTTTAACGTGTAAAAACTCTATTATTTTAAATATATCATGGTTATATCGGATACATAATCCATTACGGATATCACTAGTACTTGCCATTGTTAATTGTTTTTATTATTTATTAGTAAAATACCCTTTCATAATTCCTCTTTGCGAATTCTTTATAAATTGCAAAATTTCATCACGTTCAGAAGATGCTTCCATCTCAGCTTCAATAATTGCAGCTGCTTGAGTATTGTTATAATTTTTTTGATATAAGATTCTATATATATCTTGAATCTCTCTAATTTTTTCTACTTCAAAACCTCTTCTTCGTAAACCTATTGAGTTGATACCTACATAAGAAATTGGCTCTCTACCTGCTTTAACAAATGGTGGTACATCTTTACGAACTAAAGTTCCTCCTGTTACAAAGGCATGGTTACCAACACTACAAAACTGATTAATAGCTGTCATACCTGCTAAAACAACATGCTCTCCAATAGTTACGTGACCTGCAAGTGTACTGTTATTTGAAAAAATACAATTGTTACCAACTATACAATCATGTGCTATATGGCTATAAGCCATAATCCAACAGTTATCACCTATTTCGGTTTTCATTCTGTCTGAAGTACCTCTATTAATAGTAACACACTCACGAATGGTAGTGTTATCACCTATAATAGTTACCGTATCTTCATCATTAAATTTTTTGTCTTGAGGAATTGCCGATATTACAGCTCCTGGAAAAATACTACAATTTTTACCAATACGAGCTCCTTCCATTATAGTAACATTAGACCCTATCCAGGTACCATCTCCAATTACAACATTATTATGAATGGTTGTAAATGGCTCAATTACTACGTTTTTAGCAATTTTAGCACCAGGGTGCACATATGCAAGTGGTTGATTCATATATTATATATTTGATTCCCTACTTATTAAAGTAAGGTACTACTTGTTTTTTGTTTTTACTATTTGAGCCATTAATTCCGCTTCAGAAACTAACTTGTTATTAGCATACGCTTTACCTTTCATGTGGCAAATTCCACGACGGATAGGTGTAATTAATTTTAAATCAAAAATTAACGTATCTCCTGGTATTACTTGTTGTTTAAACTTTACATTATCTATTTTCATAAAAAATGTTAAGTAGTTTTCTGGATCCGGAACAGTACTTAATGCTAAAATACCACCAGCTTGTGCCATTGCTTCTACTTGTAATACTCCTGGCATTACTGGCGCTTCAGGGAAATGACCATTAAAAAATGGTTCATTCATAGTTACATTTTTCATACCTACAACATGATTATCAGACATTTCGATAATACGATCTAGTAACAAAAACGGAGCTCTGTGCGGTAATGTTGCCATAATTTGATGAATATCCATCAATGGCTTTTGAGATAAATCAAATTTAGGAACGTAATTACGTTTCTCTTTTTTGATTTTTGTATGCATTAATTTTGCAAACTCTGTATTTACAAAATGTCCTGGCTTAGTAGCTATTACTCTACCACGAATACGTGTTCCAATTAAAGCTAAATCACCAATAACATCTAACAATTTATGGCGAGCAGCTTCGTTAGGGTAATGTAACGTTAAGTTATCTAATATTCCATTTGGTTTAACAGATACCGAATCTTTACCAAAAGCAACTTTTAAGCGCTCCATAGTTTCAGGTTTCAATTCTTTATCAACATATACAATAGCGTTGTTTAAATCTCCTCCTTTTATTAAACCGTGTTCTAATAAAGCTTCTAATTCATGTAAAAAGCTAAATGTACGAGCATCTGCAATTTCATCTTTAAAATCAGAAATTTTATTTAATGTTGCATTTTGAGTTCCTAAAACTTTAGTTCCAAAATCAACCATTGTAGTAACCTGGTACTCATCAGAAGGTATAACTAGTATTTCGCTACCCGTTTCTTCGTCTTTATACGATATAGGTTCTGTAATAATATATTCTTCTATCTCAGCATCTAACTCTTCAACACCTGCTTTTTCTAGAGCTTCTACAAAAAACTTACTAGAACCATCCATAATTGGAGGCTCAGGGGCATTTAGTTCAAATAAAACATTATCAATACCTAAACCTACACAAGCAGCTAATACATGTTCTGATGTATTAATACTAACTCCTTTATTCTCAAAATTAGTTCCTCTTTGTGTATTAGTAACATATTGTGCACTTGCATCAATCGTAGGTTCTCCCTCAATATCAACACGTTTAAACTTATAACCATGACCTGCTGGCGCTGGTTTAAAAGTTAATGTTACTTGATTTCCTGTATGAAGTCCAACTCCTGTTAAACTAACCTCTTGTTGGATTGTTTTTTGTTTCACAACGTTAGTGCTCATTATTTATTCTTTTTTTCTAATGCATTTATACGACTTACAATTTTTGGTAAATTCTTAAAATGAACATACGACTTATTGTAATCTGAATAACCGAAAGATGGTGAACCTTGGATAGCTTCTCCTTCTTTAATATTTTTACCTATTCCTGATTGTGCTTGAACTCGCACTTTATCTGCTAATACTAAATGACCAGCAATACCTACTTGCCCTCCTATTAAACAATGTTTACCAATTTTAGTTGAACCTGCTATCCCTGTTTGAGCTGCAATAGCTGTATGTTCACCTATTTCAACATTATGAGCAATTTGAATTTGATTATCTAATTTAACGCCATCTTTAATAATAGTAGAACCTAAAGTAGCTCTATCAATTGTAGTAGCTGCGCCGACATCAATATCATTACCTAGTATAACATTTCCAATTTGTGGTACTTTTTGATATTGTCCTTTTTCATCGGGTGCAAAACCAAAACCATCTGCCCCAATTATAGCTCCACTGTGTATTACACAACGATCACCAATAACGGTATCTGAATATATTTTTGCTCCTGCAAAAATAACCACATCATTTCCTATAGTTACATTATCACCAATGTAAGCATTAGGAAAAACTTTAACGTTATCTCCTAACTTAACACCTTCTCCTAAATAAGAAAATGCACCTAAATATATATTTTCTCCGTAGGTTGCTGATTCTGAAATAAAACTTGGTTGTTCAATTCCTGTTTTATTTAACTTAACCATATTATAATACTCTAATAATTTTGAAAATGCTTTATAAGCATCATCAACACGTATTAAAGTTGTCTCTATTGGTTGTTCTGCTACAAAATCTTTATTCACTATAGTAATAGAAGCTTTTGTAGTATATATGTAAGGAGTATATTTAGGATTAGACAAAAAAGTTAACGATTCTGGTGTACCTTCTTCGATCTTAGCTAACTTACTAACTAATGTCTCTTCATTACCATCAACGCTACCTTCTAGTATCTCTGCTATTTGTTGTGCTGTAAATTTCATCGAAACAAAAATATAAAAATTTAATTAGCCTACGCTTTAGGATAACAGATAAAATATTTAGTAACCTTTGCTGTAAATTTCATCGAAACAAAAATATAAAAATTTAATTAGCCTACGCTTTAGGATAACAGATAAAATATTTAGTAACTTTTTTTGATAATGCTTCTAAATTATACTGATCGCTCGCTTTTGTAATATCTTTAATTTCTTGATTTTTAAACAGTATTTTAATATTCTGTTTTTCCTTATTATATGCTTGGTTTGATATTGTATTAGAAAACACAAAATAATCAGCCTCTTCTAGCGTTATCCCGTACCTAGCTTGAGCTTTTATCTTTTGTAAATCTATAGTTTCTTTATCAAAAGCTTCTGTATTAATTTCTACTTTTAATAAATCTCTATTAATTATCATGCGAGCTAATTCGCTTAAAATTTTATCATCATAGCTAATCCATTCTTTAATTGCCGAAATAATATCGTAATCATCTAATTTTGAAAATGAATTTAAAACCTCATTGGTAAAGCTTGAAGCATCAATTTTATTATTCATAAAAAATTGCAACATACTCCCTGATGGCAAACTATGACCTTGGCTCACTAAATATTTAGCGCGTTGTAATGTCTTTATTAAAAGACTTTCAGCTACTAAGCTAGTTTTATGTAAATATACTTGCCAATACATTAAACGACGAGATAGTAAAAACTTTTCAACCGAATAAATTCCTTTTTCTTCTACAACCAACTCATCATTAACCACATTAAGCATAGTTATTAATCGTTCACTATTTACATTACCCTCTGCTACTCCTGTATAAAAGCTATCACGTTTTAAATAATCTAAACGATCCATATCCATTTGACTAGATATTAACTGGTGTAAGAACATTCTATTGTAATCGCCTTTAAAGACTTCAATTGCTAAAGATAATTTACCATTAAAATCTTTATTAAGCCTTTCCATGAAAAGTAGTGAAATTTCTTCATGACTAACCCCTTCTACAATACTATGCTCCATAGCATGTGAAAAAGGTCCATGACCAATATCATGTAATAAAATAGCAATTAAAACTGCATTTTCTTCTTCTTTAGAAATTTCAACACCTTTAAATCGTAGCACACGCACTGCTTGTTGCATTAAATGCATACAACCAATGGCATGATGAAAACGAGTATGGTGTGCCCCAGGATATACCATGTGCGACATACCCATTTGCGTAATTCTGCGTAAGCGTTGAAAGTACTTGTGCTCTATTAAATCGAAAATCAATTCATTCGGAATTGTAATAAACCCATAGATAGGGTCGTTTAATATTTTTAGCTTGTTTCTTTTTTTCAAAAAAAATAATTTTTAAAACCGAAACAAATATACATTATACGATATTAGCATAGCTATAAGTTAACTGCAACTTAACTCTCTTGGTTAAGTTTATTAATACAAACACATACTATATGAGCTCTATACGCATTCTTTGGGTTGATGATGAAATAGATTTATTAAAACCACACATTCTTTTTTTAGAAAAGAAAAATTACCACGTTACTAAATGTATGAGTGGTATGGAAGCTTTAGAGATTATAGATGAAGAAAAATTTGATATTGTTTTTTTAGATGAAAACATGCCAGGACTTACTGGTATTGAAACCTTAACAGAACTTAAAGAAAAGCAAGCCAACCTTCCGATAGTTATGATTACTAAGAGTGAAGAGGAATATATAATGGAAGAAGCCATTGGTAGTAAAATTGCTGACTATCTTATAAAACCCGTTAACCCTAACCAAATTCTTTTAAGTTTAAAAAAGAATTTAGACCACTCTCGTTTAGTTTCGGAAAAAACAACATCTAACTACCAACAAGAATTTAGAAAAATAGCTATGGATATCGCTATGATAAACTCTTACGAGGAATGGACCGAAATGTACCAGCGTTTAATTTACTGGGAATTAGAATTAGAGAGTATTGAAGACTCTGGAATGTTCGAAATTTTAGAAACCCAGAAAATAGAAGCTAATTCGCAGTTTTGTAAATTTATAGATAAAAATTACGAAGATTGGTTCGATGGCGTACCTGATGCCCCTACACTATCACATCGTTTATTTAAAGAACGTGTTTTATCTGAAATTACCAAAGAACAACCTACATTATTTATTGTTATAGACAATTTACGCTATGATCAATGGAAGGTTTTTGAACCTATTGTAAATAGACATTACAAAACGGTAAAAGAAGATCCTTATTATAGCATTTTACCAACTGCAACACAATATGCTCGTAATGCTATTTTTTCAGGTTTAATGCCATTAGAAATGGAAAAAAAGCACCCAGACTGGTGGTTAAATGACACTGATGAAGGTGGTAAAAACATGTACGAAGATCAGTTTTTAACTGCTCAATTAAAACGCTTACAAAAAAACATTAAGCACGAATATTACAAAATAACCAATGAAAAATCGGGTAAAACTTTAGCCGATAATTTTAAAGGCTGTAAAGATAACGACTTAACCGTTGTTGTATATAATTTTGTAGACATGCTTTCGCATTCTAAAACCGAAATGGAAGTTATTAAAGAACTTGCATCTAACGATAAAGCATACCGTTCTTTAACACTAAGTTGGTTTAAAAACTCTCCATTGTATGATATTATACAAAAAGCACAAGCAATGGGCTTTAAATTAATAATAACTACCGACCACGGTACTATTAATGTAAAAAAACCATCAAAAGTTATTGGCGATAAAAACACTAGTTTAAACCTACGATATAAAACAGGTAAAAGTTTAACTTATGAGAAAAAAGAAGCCATTGCCTTTGAAGACCCTAAAGCTATACACCTACCAGCAATTAATATGAGTAGCTCTTTTATTTTTGCTAAAGACGATTACTTTTTTGCCTATCCTAACAACTACAATCATTATGTTAGTTATTACCGAGACACCTATCAGCATGGTGGTGTTTCTTTAGAAGAAATGATAATTCCTTTTGTAACTTTGCAACCTAAATAAACGGTTTAAATATAATAATGACTGTAAAATACGACCTTACTGGAATTGATGAAATTGCCAAACTTGTAGTTACCAAAGCTAAGTACAAAACACTTTTATTTAATGGCGAAATGGGTGCTGGTAAAACCACACTTATTAAAGCTATTTGCAACTATTTAGATGTAGAAGATACCGTAACCAGCCCTTCATTTGCTTTAGTAAATGAATATCAAGGCTCTAAAGATATTATTTATCATTTCGATTTTTACAGAATTAATGACGAAGAAGAAGCTTATGCTATTGGTTTTGAAGAATATGAATACAATGGAGATTTATTACTTATTGAGTGGAGCGAAAAAATTCCTAATTTAATACCAGAAGAGTCACATATTATTAATATAGAAATTGAAGATAACGGTTTAAGAACACTTACTTTTCAATAAACAAACCCTACTTATCCTAATCGATAAAAGTCTATATATTCATACTATATTTTATATTTCATTTAAGCTATATTTAGTATTTTTGATAGTATAACCCCGTTAGTATGAAATTAGATATTGCAGTATTAGGAGGCGATGGTGTTGGCCCAGAAGTTACAGAACAAGCTGTTAAAGCATTAACTGCAGTTGCCGATTACTTTTCGCACGATTTTACTTTTCACGAAGCTTTGGTTGGTGCCGATGCAATGGAGAAAACGGGTTCTCCCCTGCCACAAGAAACTATTGACATTTGTAAAAAATGCGATACTGTTCTTTTTGGTGCTATTGGTGATCCTTCATATGACAACGACCCTAATACTAAAGTATACCCTGAACAAGGTTTATTAAATTTAAGACAAGAGCTTGAATTATTTGAAAACATTAGACCTGTAGTTGTTTATAATTATTTATTAAACAATTCTCCTTTAAAACCTGAAATTGCTCGTGGTACCAATATTTTAATTTATCGTGAATTAATGGGTGGCTTATTCTATGGTAAAAAAGGCTTTCATGAAAATGAGAACACTGCTTACGATTCTTGTACTTATACCGTAAATGAAATTGAACGTATATCACATCAAGCCTTTAAGGCAGCTCAAGGCAGAAAAAAGAAACTTACTCTAGTAGACAAATCTAATGTTTTAGAAACATCACGATTATGGAAGCGTACGGTAATTAAAATGAAAGATCAATACCCTGGTGTTGAAGTAGAATTAATGTATGTAGATCAAGCTGCAGCAAAAATTATTTTAAACCCTAAAAGTTTCGATGTTATTTTATGTGCCAACTTAATTGGCGATTTTATTTCAGAAGAAGCCTCATCGCTTACAGGTTCTAAAGGTATAATGGAATCAGCCTCGTTAGGACACAAATACAGTTTATTTGAACCTACACACGGTTCTTACACCTCGGCTACAAAAAAAGGAATTGCAAACCCTATTGGCGCTATATTATCTGCTGCAATGCTATTAGAACACTTCAATTTAAAAGAAGAAGCATACGCTATTAAACGCTCTGTAGAAAAGTCAATGCAATTAAACCTTACCACACCTGATCTTAATAAACACAAACCCCTTACTACCGACAAAATTGGCGATTTTATTGCTGATTATATTTGTAACCCTGACTTAACTGATTTTAATATTGAAAATATGTACTTAGGTCAAAGTACTATTATCTAATTTTTTTCTCTAAAACATACACATATATCTGATATATTGCAGATATATGTATGTTTACATATATTAAATTGTTATAAACCATTAGTCTCGACCTCAAAGTATTTTATCAGTTCACTAAGCACGGTGTATATATTCGGTGTTTTATGTAGAGAACAGCTATGAGGGGTAGCCTTTGTAAAAGGATATTACTACAAGTATTTTCGCTTGATA
>CAZJGP010000191.1:0-2982 GCA_964545595.1 uncultured Flavobacteriaceae bacterium
GGATAGAAACTTGGTATAATCGTAGAAGAATACATTCTACTCTAGGTAATAAATCAATAATGCAATTTGAAAAAGAAATGAATCAATATAACGTAGCTGCATAAATCTTATCTAAGTGTCCAGTTTTTTGTTGCAAGTCCAGTACTAAAAAACACTTGTCAAATAAAACATTCTAGACATCGCTCTTTTGATAATTTTATAGCTAATATGATCTCTGGTTTAATTGCCTATTCTTTCTTACCAAAGAAACCTTCTATTAAAATACCTAATATGTTACCCAATACAGCTATCGCTTAGATCGAACTCACGTTAATTTAATACATTATCATCGTTAACAAGATCTTCTAATGAATTATTACGAATTATATCTGTTATTATAGCAGTAGATTCTATGCTGTTTTTAACAAAGTTCTCGTTATATTTTTTGCTCAATAAAATTCCTAAATAAACTAAAAGGCCACAAATTAAAATTAAAACTAAAGTTTTCATAAGTTTTTTCTTTGACAGGTTTTTAGTAGTTATTTTAACAAGTATAATTGAGCATGTTTAGTGTATCTAATAACTTGTTCTTGTTTCCATTCTTCATCCAAGTTTAATTCTTGTTTAAAAATTTCGGCAACAATATTTGTGCATTCTAAACTGGCTCTAGCATCTAAAAATAATAAACGTGTACGCCTTGCTAAAAAGTCTTCTACTGTTTTTGCATCTTCATTTCTAATGGCCCAAACTATTTGAGCTTTAATAATAGAATGTTCTGGATGTATTTTTTCTTTTAATTCAGGTCTTTTCTTTACTAAATCCATAATTAAATCAGCATCGGTTCCGTAAACACCTAAAAAATCATTTGAATCTATATTGGTTTTATGCCCATGTATATTTAAATATTCAGTATCTGATTTAATATCAGGTAAATTAGCAATCATAGCAGCTTTATCAATAGTATCTTCGGCCATTTTACGGTAGGTTGTCCATTTTCCTCCGGCAATAGTGATCAAACCGTTACTACTAACCTCTATAACATGTTCTCTAGAAATAGATTTAGTGTCTTCTGCATTTCCGTTTTTTACTAAAGGTCGTAAACCTACAAAAACACTTTTTACATCGCTCCTATTGGGGTTTTTAGTTAAGTATTTGGCAGTATGCGTTAATAAAAAATTAATTTCTTCTTCTTGAGCAACTGGTTCGTAAGGGTATTCTTTAACAGGGGTGTCTGTGGTGCCTACAATAATTTTATCATGCCATGGTACGGCAAATAATACACGACCATCATCGGTTTCAGGTATCATGATAGCAGTGTCTCCGGGCAGAAAACTTTTGTCTAATACAATGTGTACTCCTTGGCTGCTAGTCATTATCTTAGAAGCTGTGTTGTTATCCATTTGTCTAATTGAATCGGAAAACACACCAGTGGCATTTACAACTGCTTTTGCTTTTATAGAATATTGTTTGTTGTTGATAGCGTCTTTTATTATTCCTCCATCAATAATACCTTCTTTTGTTTTCGTAAAATTTAATAATTCATAATAATTTAAGATAGTTGCTCCTTGCTCTTTAGCTGTTTGCATCATGTTGATTAATAAACGAGTATCGTCAAACTGTCCATCATGGTAAATGACACCACCACGTAAACCTTTCTGTTCCACGGTAGGAAGAAAACGGATAGTCTCTTCCTTAGAAAGTAATTCAGAGTCGCCAAAACCTTCTTTGCCAGCTAGCCAATCGTACATTTTTAAGCCAATTCCATAAAAAGGACTTTCCCACCAATCATAAGTAGGAACCACAAATTTTAAATCATGAACAATATGTGGGGCGTTGTTTTTAAGTAGAGCACGTTCTTTTAAAGCTTCTAAAACTAAAGAAACATTCCCTTGTTGTAGGTAACGAACTCCTCCGTGAATTAGTTTGGTGCTTTTGCTTGAGGTTCCTTTTCCGTAATCTTCTTTTTCTACTAAAAGTGTTTTGTAACCTCTAGAAGCGGCATCAATAGCAGCGCCCATTCCTGTAGCTCCGCCACCAATAATTAAAATATCCCAAGGTGTTTCTTCTAAATTATTTATCATTTGTAATATTTAATTGTTCGCTCATCCATTTAGGTCTATCAGTAGTTAGTCCGTCTGGTAAAAAAGGAAGATATTGTTTAGCATGCTCTACTTTATTTATAGTCCATAAATAGACTTCAAAGTTTTCTTGCTGCATGGTTTTAAAAAAAGATTCATTAGCAAATTCTCCTGCAAAAACATTAATGCCATCTAGGTTATGCTTTTTTACTTTGTCAATTATCTCTTTGTTAGAAGGTGTGTTTTTGGCAGTTTCTTCGTTGTAATCTAAATCTAATAGCCAAAGACATTTGTTGTTTGGAAATATTGTTTTAACCATACAAATAGACGCGTAATTGAAAGAAATAAACTCTAATTGTTTCCAGATATTAGTATTCTTTTTTTCTAATGAAATTAAAGCACTTTCCATTTCGGGACCATCCTTTAGTTCAACAATCAAGGTCCCATTAACAGGAATTGTTTTTAAAACCTGATCTAGTGTAGGAATAAACTCGTTTGTCCATTGTTCTCCTTTAAAAGAGCCAACATCTATTTTTAATAACTCCTCTAAATTGTATTTATTAACTAATTTGTCAATTTGGTTATACCTAATAGTGGTATCATCATGAAATACTACAATGACATTATCTTGGCTTAATTTAATATCAACTTCAACATTATGAATATTTTGTTTCCAAGCGAAATTTACACTTGCTAAAGTGTGTTCAGGAGCATTGAATGAAGCTCCCCTGTGTGCAATGATTTTAGGTTTTTTCAAATTTGTCAAACTAATAAATATAAAAGAGTATTAAGATAGGGTTAATCTAAGTTAGATGGTTGTTTATTATATAAATAAAGCTTTTCTTTATTTAAATTTATAAAAGTTTATTAAAACAAAAAAGCGAGTTACTGTAAAGTAACTCGCTTTTAATATTCTTAAGTGTAA
>CAZJGP010000192.1:0-17852 GCA_964545595.1 uncultured Flavobacteriaceae bacterium
ATAGGAATTGGTGAGGTATGTAGAAAAGCTATCATGTTTTTAATGTTTTACAACTATAATATACAACAATGATATTACTAGTTTTTTTATTTTTTAATGAAGTAATAAAAACAATATTGACTAATATATGTAATTGAAAGTAAGTGTTTAGTTTATTTTTCGATATACTATATGACTCTTATTTTAATTAAAGATGTTAAATTAGAGTTTGTGAAAAAAAGAAAACCCTTATGGATAAAATAATACAGGCAAGTATAGATCGTAGTATTTCATATCAAGAGTACAGAGATTTAGTTAAACAACTATCTGATGATAATTCTAATTCAGGTATAGATAAGTCAGAGAGCTTAGCAGATTTTACTAAGTTGAATAATAAACGCATGAAGCGTTGGGATAAAACAATTAAAATTTCTGAGCAAGCCAAAGAAAAAATTTCTAGTTTTAATAAAAATACAACTTGGCTTATTATTACTGAAAGTTGGTGTGGAGATGCAGCACATGTTATTCCGGTAATTAATAAAGTTGCAGAATTAAACCCAAATATAAATATCAAATTAGTGCTTCGTGATGATAATTTGGAGCTAATGGATATGTTTTTAACAAATGGAGGAAGGGCTATTGCTAAGGTAATAATGCTTAATGATGAAACAGGAGAGGTTATAAGTACTTACGGACCTAGACCAACTGAAGCAACAAACTTGGTTAATGACTATAAAGAAAAACATGGTAAATTAACACCAGAGTTTAAAGAAGATTTACAACAATGGTACAATAAAAACAAAGGTCAAAACATAATTGAAGATATGATTGCTGTGCTTGATCAAATTTAATTTGATGTAAAATATAATAACATTCATAGTTTTAGTTAATATTAAAACTGTGAATGTTATTTTTTTGATACTTTCTTTTTCTTGGGGGCGTAATCTTTCATATCCGGAATTTCTCCGCTAGCAATAGACCAAAAATAGAAGCTTGCTACTGATGCATAGGGGCTGTACCTTCTCCAGTATTTATTGAATTTTTCAGGGGTTATTTCTCTATGGTGGTATAACATTCGCATACCCTTAACTATTGCTAAATCGCCATAACTTAAAATATTCATTCTTTGCATAGAGAAAATCATAATCATTTCAGCAGTCCATTTCCCTATTCCTTTTAATTTAATAAGCTCCTCACATATCTCATCATCGTTCATAGTGCGCAATCCCTCTATGTCCAACTCTTTATCAAGAACTTTTTGAGCAATATTTTTTATATAGGATACTTTTTTAAAGCTGATACCTATACTTTGTAGTTCTTCATCAGAAAAAGCAAGAATAGAAGAAGGATTTATGTTTTCTATTTTATTTCGTAATCGACTATCGATAGTTTTATGCGCTTTAGTAGATATTTGTTGCCCAATAATTGAATGGACTAAAGCGTAAAAAATATCAGGAATAATAACCCTTTTAGGTATTCCAATTTTATCAATAACTTCAGCTAATTTTTTGTCTTTAGATTTTAAGTAGTTAATTTCCTTAATACCATATTCAAAATATTGTTCAGTCATAATTAAAAAGATAGGTAAGTATTCAATTATTGGATAGTCGTAAAGATTTTATAATTAATACACATAAGTTAATAATCTTGTTTATCTATTGGTTATACTATTAAATTGATAATCATTATATTACCTTGTAAAGTTTTGTGTTTTAAAGTAAGCTTGTGGGTAATAAACCGAACAATTAAATAATTCGTTTTATAACTCTTAATTTGTGAGTATGCGTTCTTTTTTCAGAATTAAATATTCCGGTATGATCAATTCTGTCAATACGAACTTTACCATGTGCATGAATAATATAATTATCTTTCATCATTATACCAACATGAGTAATTCTACCTTCATCATTATCAAAAAAGGCTAAATCTCCTGGTTCACTTTCTTCAATAAAACTTAAAGCTTCTCCTTGTGTTGCTTGTTGCGAGGCATCTCTTTTTAGTTGATATCCATTAAGTTTGTATACTATTTGAGAAAAGCCACTGCAATCAATTCCAAAAGGTGTTTTTCCTCCCCATTGGTAAGGAGTATTTAAATAAGTAAGGGCTGTTTCGATAATATTATCTTTAGGTTGTTTACCTTCAATAATACCACCATCAAAACTATGATTTAATATGGATAAAGTATTAAGACTTATTCCTTGAGAAACAGGCATTAATTGCCCGTCTGCTTTGGTTATAAAATCTACAAGATTATTAGATAATACAGGTTTTTGTTTAATACACTCGTTATATTGTTCTTCAGTACAAAAGGTATATTGGTTATTATCCATCCAACCTTCATATTTATCAAAAGCTAAACGAATACGACTCCAGTTTTTACGGACTTCAAGCACTTTGAATAATTCGCCGTAAAGTACTTGTGAAATTTGTTCAGCAGGATGGTTAGGAGTTTCTCTTAATGAAACCATACTTAGGTGTGCGATTCCGTATTGCATATATAAAGTTAAGCTTTGTAATTGGGGTTTTCAATAATTAATGCAGAAGCACCACCACCGCCATTACAAATAGCAGCAGCACCATATTGGGCATTTTTTTGTAATAATGTGTGTACTAAAGTTGTTAATATTCTGGCTCCAGAACAACCCAAAGGATGCCCTAGTGCAACCGCACCACCACGAATATTTAATTTATTGGTTGGTATATTTAATTCTTTTTGATTTGCTAAAGCTACTACAGAGAAAGCTTCGTTAAGTTCAAAGAAATCAATTTCGTTAATATTTAAGTTTGCCCTATCTAAAGCAATAGGTAAAGCTTTGGAGGGAGCCATTGTAAACCATTCAGGTTCTTGAGCAGCATCAGCAAAACTCAAAATAGTTGCTAATGGTTTTAAATTAAGCTCAGCGGCTTTTTCTTCGCTCATTAATACTAATGCTGAAGCTCCATCATTAATAGTAGAAGCATTAGCAGCAGTTACAGTACCAGATTTTGAAAACGCAGGGCGTAGATTAGGAATTTTTTCAATTTTTACATTTTTATATTCTTCATCTTCGGTAACTATAATGTCGTCTCCTCGTTTTTGAGGAACTTTTACAGGAATAACTTCGTTTTTAAAATAACCACTATCCCAAGCTTTTTTTGCTTTGGAGTAAGACTCTATGGCATAATTATCTTGATCTTCACGACTAAAAGTATTGGTGTCAGCACATAAATCAGCATAAATACCCATAGCTTGTTGGTCGTAAACATCGGTTAAACCATCTTTAGTTAAACCGTCAATAAGAGAAGTGTCTCCAAACTTATGACCATTACGAAGGTTTGCGTAATGAGGTATTAAACTCATATTTTCCATACCACCAGCAACAACAACATTAGCATGATCTAAAGCTATAGTTTGAGCTCCAAGCATAACCGATTTTAAACCGCTAGCACACACTTTGTTTACGGTAGTACAAGGAGTTTTATCAGGTATACCAGCAAAAATAGCTGCTTGCCTAGCAGGAGCCTGACCGCAATTTGCTTGTACAACGTGCCCCATAAAAACTTCATCAACCTCGTTTGGTGCTACATCAGCTTTATCAAGTGCTGCTTTTATAGCAGTTGCACCTAATGTTGTGGCAGGAACAGTTGAAAGATTTCCTAAGAAGCTTCCGATAGCCGTTCTTACAGCGGAAACGATAACTATTTTTTTAGTGCTACTCATTATATGCGAATTTATGAATTTTTATGTGTTGTTATAGTATTGTAAATGAAATTATAATACTTACTAACTTTTAGTACCTTTGATTACTTACTTTTAATTTATATGGGTCAGTTTAAAGACACTTTTTATAAGAATCAATCTACACTATACAAGCTAATACTTTTCATTTTAGCAACGGTGACTATTGTTTATTTTTTCCCTAAAAGGGGGAAATTTAAATATGAATTTAGTAAAGGTAAACCTTGGCAATATGAAAATTTATATGCGCCTTTTGATTTTGCAGTACTAAAATCAGATGATTTGTTATTGCAAGAGCAACAAAAAATTAAAGATAATAACATACCATATTTTAATTTTAACACGAATATTCAAAAGGAGGTAAAGGATAAAATTAAAGCAAATTTTGAAGCTAGTTTTAGTGCAATTAATGAAACGGTTTTAAAAGATGGTATTTACAATTTTATTAATGACGTTGTTGCAACGGTATATAAACACGGAGTTTTAGAACAGCCTTTTGATTTTAATAATGATAAACTTATTTATTTAGAAAAGTCAAACCAAGTAACCGAAACTACTTTTGGTAAATTTTATTCAAGTACTAAGCTTACTAATTATATTACGAGCAAGGTAAAAGCTAATTTTCCTTCAAAGGAAGATGAATTAATATTTTTCTTTTTTGAAAACATTAAGCCTAATGTAACTTTTGATAAAAACTTAACGAATAAAGCTATTAATGAGGAACTGTCAAAAGTATTAAACACAAGAGGTAGTGTTGAAAAAGACAGGCGTATTATTGCTAAAGGAGAAATTATAGATAGTGATACTTTTCAGATTTTAAAATCATTAGAAAATCAATTTGAAAAGCAAATTTGGAGTGATAATAACCAAAATTGGATCATATTTGGATATACAATTTTAGTAGCTCTAGCCTTATTAATGTTGTTTTTGTTTATTAAAAAATACCGTTACGATATTTACCAAAATAATACTAAAGTAACCTTTGTTGTTTTTAATATGTTATTAATGGTTGTAATAACAACCTTTGTTGTTAAATACAATCCTGAATATGTATATGTAGTTCCTATGTGTATACTTCCATTAGTTATTAAAGCCTTTTTTGATGCTCGTTTAGGGCTTTTTACACATGTAATAACTATTTTAATTTTAGGGTTTATTGTACCTAATAGTTATGAATATATGTTTTTGCAAACTATAGTTGGTATTGTAACAATACTTACGGTTTCTGAATTATATAAACGAGCTAATTTGTTTATATCTGTAGGGCAAATAACATTAGTTTATATAATTGCGTATTTAGCATTTAATATTATTCAAGAAGGAAGTATTACACAAATAAAAGAATTACAACCTGTATTGCTTTTTATCTTATGTGGTTTTGCTACACTTATTGTACACCCTTTAATTTATGGTTTTGAAAAGATTTTTAATTTAGTTTCTGATGTTTCTTTATTAGAGTTGAGTGATACTAATTCAAAATTATTAAAAGAATTAGCTGAAGTTGCTCCGGGTACATTTCATCATTCTTTGAATGTAGCAAATATAGCTGAGGCAGCAGCAAATGAAATAGGAGCAAACGCTATGTTAGTTCGTGTTGGAGCATTATATCATGATATTGGTAAAATGAATAATGCTACCTATTTTACAGAGAATCAAAAAAACGGAATAAACCCACATGATCATTTATTACCTCATGAAAGTGCCAAAATTATTATAGATCATTCTATTAAAGGAATTGAAATAGCTAAAAAGAATAAGTTACCTGATCGTGTAATTGATTTTATACGAACTCATCATGGTACAAGTACGGTGTATTATTTTTATATGAAAGCTAAACAGGATAATTCGGATGTTTCTATAGAACAATTTAGATACCCTGGTCCAATACCATTTTCTAAAGAAACAGCTATTTTAATGATGAGCGATAGTATTGAAGCTGCATCTAAAAGTATAAAAAATCCGACAAGTACTATTATTGATGAATATGTTGAAAAAATCATTAATAAGCAGATGGACGAAGGACAATTTTTAAATGCGGATATTACTTTTAAAGAAATTCAACAAATTAAAAAAGTGATGAAAAATAAGTTAAACAATATGTATCATTTACGTATTGAGTATCCTGAATAAACTTATTTAAAAAGAAAAATTAAATTTTAATGAAACAAAAAATAGCTATTGTTGGGGCAGGGGTTAGTGGTTTAGTAACGGCACTATATTTAGAAAATTTAGGATATAGTCCAATAATATACGAGGCTTCAAATTCTGTAGGAGGAAGGGTGAAAAGTGATGTTGTCGATGGTTATATTTTAGATCATGGTTTTCAGGTTTTATTAAGTGAATATCCAATTGCAAAAAAATATCTTGATTATAAATCACTTGAATTAATTCCTTTTGAGAACGGTTCTTTTATTTTTAAAGAAGGAAAAAAATATACAATAGGGGACCCTTTAAGAAATAAATCTTTTTTAATAAGTAATTTAACAGCTTCAGTTGGTAGTTTTTCTGATAAATTAAAAATTTTCAAATTATCAAAACAACTTAAAAAGAAAACAATTGATGCTATTTTTTCTACTGAAGAAATTACTACGATTGACTATTTAAAGAATTATGGTTTTACAAATGCAATATTAAACGATTTCTTTATTCCTTTTTTTGGAGGAATATTTTTAGAAGAAGAATTGAAAACATCTTCTAGAATGTTCGAATTTATTTTTAAAATGTTTAGTGAAGGTTTGGCTGTTATTCCTAAAAAAGGTATGCAGGCAATACCAGATCAATTAGCTAGTAAATTAAAGACAACAGAAATAATATTTTCTAAAAAGGTAAATCAAATTCAAGGAAATAAAATACTTTTTGAAGATGAAACCATAGAGAATGTAGATTTTGTTATTGTTGCTACTGAAGCGTCTAAATTGATATCCAATATGTCTTCTACAGGTATGGAATGGAAAGCGACAGAAACATTATATTTTGAGATTCCTAAAAGTATTTATGAAAAAAATATGATAGGTCTTGTTTGTAATACGAGTAATAGTTTGATTAATTCTATATGCTTTCCAAAAACAAAAAAAGGGGATACTAAAAAGGAATTATTATCTATTTCAGTAATAAAGAAACATGATTTATCAGAAGAACAATTAATAAAAAGTATAAAAAAAGAGCTTATAGATATATTCCAACTTAAAGAAGTTGCGTTTTTAAAGAGCTACAATATTCCATGTGCCTTACCAAATTTAACGAATATTCAATATGCTTTAAGTCCTTCTGAAACTCAATTAACAGATAGTATTTTTTTAGCAGGAGATACTATGTTAAATGGGTCTTTGAATGCGGCAATGCTTTCTGGAGAACTAGCTGCACAAGCAGTTCATGAAAAAATTACGGGTACTGTTTTAGGCTAACTATTATTAATAAAAAAGGAGTGTTTAATAGTTAAACACTCCTTTTTTATTAAAATACGTATACTATTGTTGAATAATTGCTATTCTAGATAACCTCATTTTAGTATTGGTAGAACCTCCATCAGGCATGTATGCACCAAATTTCCAATAAAAATCACCATCTAAATCATCCCAAGCACTAGCAAAACTAAAAGTTGTACTAGCTCTTTCATTAGTATCTTCATTAATAATTCTAACGAAAGTTTCTCTAGTACCAGGATCTGTATCTATTCTAATACGGTATTCGTTATCAATTCTATAAGGTATTGTTTCGTTAGCGGTTGTTGTTTGAGAACCAGTAGGAGCATTTGTTCGTAGTAAACGAACTTCACCTTCTTCAGCAACAACAGTTATGTATGGTCTACGGGCTTGGCTGTTATCGTTATGCATTTGCGCTAAAATAAGTTCTGATTCATTATCATAATCACGAACATCAAAATTAAAGTCCATACTATGCCCATCATTTAAATCTATGTTAATTTGGTCCCTAAATTCAGCTCTCCTTTTTTCACCATCATTATCGTTAGGGCATTGTAGGTGTAAAAGATTATTTGAAACCCAAATATAATCTCTAACATCAAAACCATTGTCTATTGGATCTTCGTCATATTCTTCAGCATTCCAATTATGAGCACCATTTCCATCATTGTCTACTTGAAAATCGTCACCATCGAAATCGTTTCCGAAATTAAATGGAGAAATTGAAGAACTCTGTGCATTAGAAGATTCAGTCGTTAAAAAATTTTCGGTTGAATTGGATACTTCATTTAAAGCTTCGTCATCTGTAGAACAGCTAGAAATAAATAAAGATAAACCGATACCTAATGAAGCAACTAAAATTGATTTGTGTTTTAACATAATTAAAATATTTTGAAATTGTTATTATTATACTATACTGATCAGTATAGTATAATTAATTTTTTGTTTTAGTAGTCTTTTTGTTAAATAACTAACAATAAAAGCTTAAATAAATGAATATATTGTATTTTTTAATGATTTAAAAATGTAAAACGTTGTAGTTCATCTTTTTATGAAAATAGTTGATGTTAAAATAATTTTGACAACTTATGTTGGTATACTTTAACTATGGGCTAGCTTTGTAAACTTTGTAGCTGTCTTAGTATTAAAAGAGAGTTAAATTTATTTAATGGAACAAACTTTAGAAGATTTAAAAAACGGTTTATTAAAAGGGGTTAAAAAATTAAAATTAGCTTGTAATTTAAAAGAGTTTCCTCAAGAAATTATTTCACTTTCAGATACCTTAGAAGTTTTAGATTTATCAGATAATCAATTGTCGGTATTACCAGATAATATTAGAGAATTAAAAAAGTTGAAAATAATATTTTTTGCTCGTAATAAATTCACAGAGTTTCCTTCAATATTATCTGAATTTCCTGTTTTAAATATGATAGGTTTTAAATCGAATTATATACATACAGTACCAGAAAACTCTTTTCCTGAAAAGTTAAACTGGTTAATTTTAACCGATAATAAAATTGAAAAATTACCAAATAGTATTGGTAAATGTAGTTTGTTGCAAAAATTTATGATGGCAGGTAACTTATTGTCTGAATTACCAGAAACAATGCGTAATTGTAAAAACTTAGAACTTTTTCGAGTTTCTGACAATAATTTATCATCTATTCCTGATTGGTTATTTACATTACCAAAATTATCATGGTTTGCTTTTGAAGGGAATAATTTAAATAATAATATAAAAGTAACTAATGAATTAAAATCTTTTAATTGGGATCAATTTACTGTTAATAAAACATTAGGAGAAGGGGCTTCAGGAGTAATTTCAAAAGCGTATTGGAATTTAAGAAAAGAAAATGTTGCTTTAAAAATATTTAAAGGAGAGGTAACTAGTGATGGTTTACCTGAAGATGAAATGAAAATAGCTATTAAAGCTGGTAATCATAAAAATTTAATTCCTGTTTTAGGAAAAATTAAAAATCATCCAGAAAATAGAAACGGACTAATTTTAAAATTAATTAATTCAAGTTTTGTTAATTTAGGAAACCCACCCAGTTTAGAGTCTTGTACTAGAGATACATTTAATAAAGATTCTTTATTTACATTAGAACAAGTTTTAAAAATAATAAAAAGTATAGCTTCAGTTTGTGCTCATTTACATAATATAGGAATTAATCATGGAGATCTTTATGCTCATAATATCTTAATAGATGAAAATATAGATTGTTTTTTAGGCGATTTTGGAGCAGCTTCTTTTTATAATAGAGATTTAAATAAAAAATTAGAGTTTTTTGAAGTTAAAGCTTTCGCTTGTTTGGTTGAAGATTTGTTGAGCTTAATAAAAAATATTAAAACTAATACAGATGAAATTAAAAAATACAAAGAGTTAATTAAACAGTGTTCATGTGTTAAAATTGAACAAAGGTTGACTTTTTTAGAGATTCAAAATAAGTTATTTAGCTTTTAACAAAGGATAAAAATAAAATGAAGAAATCATTTTATTCAATTTTTCATTTTATTTTATTGTTTCATTTATTATATGGTCAAATGTTTATACCTTTTTTTTAACATTTTGTAAAAGTAACACTGTAGCTTTTGTCTTACATTAAAAAAACTGAAATTTGTTGAGTATTAAATATATATATTATGAAATTTAGCAAATCATATAGAATAGCTTTATTAAGTTTATTTTTTGTTGTTTTCACTAACTGCTCTAGTGATGAAGGTAATGAAGAAATAGACACTACAGAACAAGAACCTTTATCTGAAGAAGGTAACAATGATGTTGATGTAATTATTATTGAGGAAGAGACAATAGTAGTTGATACAACAGAAGAGACAATAGTGGTTGATACAACAAATGAAACTATAGATCCAGTTATAGACTCATCGACATTGGTAGAAAATTTAGAAGATCGTTTTTCTTTTAACACCACTAATTTAGTTATTGAAAATAGTTATCAAGAGCTTTGTACGCGAACACCATGTAATACAACAGATGAGAGTCTTGTAGATGTTTTTGTAAATGAAGTTCCTGATGATCCATATTTTTCTTTGTCAGCAGATCAATCGACATTAGATTTATCATGTAAAGCCGAAGAAGGAAGAAGAATAGAGTTTAAACAGAAATCAGAAGGGCCGTTAACTTCTTTTTCAATACTTGAAATGGAAGGTGTTTATTTTGATGTTCCTGCTAACGGAGGTGTAACAATAGCTCAAGTACATAATAGAGGAGGAAGTGGAAATAAACCATTCTTTAGATTAGTTTTACATGAAGATCATTTAGAAACTGTTGTAAGAAGAGATCCAGAAGTAAGCTCACGAGATACAACTTTTGATAAATTCGATTTTTATTTTGTTGGAGGTGTAGGAACATTGTATAATCAAGAAGAATTAAGAGTAGTTGTATCTAAAAGCGGTGGGTTTGTTCATATTAATGTAGAACAAGAAGGAGTTACTATTATAGATCAGTCTTATGCTCCTAATGCTTCGACTAGATGGGTAACCAATAATGGTATTGCTAATGGTTTTTACCTTAAAGGTGGTTTATATAATGATGCAGTAGATCATACTAATGATTTAAGACTTAGCTTTTCATCTGTTTTCTTTGAGACAGAAGACGAAGATTAAACATTAGATTAAATAAAAAAAAGCCCCGATAATAAATTTATTATTGGGGCTTTTTTATTTAAAATTCTTATTGATAAGATGTTGACATTATGTTTAAGAAGAAGATATTTTTTATGGTGGAGTTAAATGATTTTACATGGTAATTAATGAGATTAAAAAGCGACTATTTAGACCAAATACGTATTAATTTATATATCATGAAATACACTTTAGTAGGAGTAGCATTAGCATTAAGTTTTGTTTTTGTTCAATGTAGTAACGACGATGATAACATTGTTTTTGTTGACAACACTCCAGAAGAACCAGTTGAAGTACCAAGTAATGAAGTGCTTCCAACAGAATTAATTATTCCGCAACCACCAACAGTAGATTTAAATCCGTCATTAATTTCTCAAGGACAAGATATTTTTAGAAATTCTACATTCGGAGATGAAGTATTTTGGAGTGGAGCACTAGAATTAGACAAAACAATTTTAGGAGAAGATTTAGATGGAAGAGGGCCAGGTGTTAGCCCAGCTACAGCATTACAATTAGGTTTAAAAGTAGATGCAAATGCATTAAATTTAGAAACAGTAGCAGCTATTCAAGCAGGTCAAGTAGATTTAACTAGTCCAGCAACAACAGTAGAGTTATTAAGGCAAAATGCAGTTGTAGGTGTTATTGGTAATTTTGATGAAGATGGAAGCCTAGCTTCAGTTGGTATTAATTGTGCTTTATGTCATTCTACCGTAGATGATTCATTTGCACCAGGTATTGGTTCTAGATTAGATGGTTGGGCAAATAGAGATTTAAATGTAGGTGCAATAATTGCAGCTACTAATGTAGCTCCATTAGCAGCATTGTTACAAGTATCTGTAGAAGACGCTCAAACAGTATTGAATAATTGGGGTCCAGGTAGGTTTGATGGTGCTTTATTATTAGATGGAAGACCTGCGAATGACCAAGGGTTAATACCAGCAGCAGTAATACCTTCAATTTTTAGCTTGCAAGGAGTAAACCCTGTTGGATATGCTGGTTTTAGTTCGTTATCGCAATGGATTAATTTTGTAGCTGTAATTGAATTAAATGCACAAGGTAATTATACAGATCCAAGATTAGCTGATGAAGAAAGATTCCCTGTAGCAGTAAGGAGTAATGCAGCAAACAGAACTGCTGAAAATGATATATTTGGGCCTCAAGCAGAAGCTTTAGAAGAATATATTTTATCATTAAGTGCTCCAGAACCTGACCCAGCTAGGTTTGATGAAGTAGCGGCTATTAGAGGTCAAAATATATTCAATAATAAAGCAGATTGTGTTCGTTGTCATGCGGGAAACACTTTTACAGATAATGTGTTAAGAGATCCTGAAGAAATTAATATAGATGGAGTATTAGCCAATAGGTTTCCATCTGGGCAGTATAGAACAACACCATTAAGAGGTTTGTTAACAAAAGAAACAGGAGGGTATTTTCATGATGGTAGATTTCAAACTCTTATAGATGTAATTAATCATTATGATGATTCTTTTGAATTAGAATTAACAGATGATGAAAAATCAGATTTAGAGCAATATTTAAATACTTTATAGTAGATTTTACCAATAAAAAAAGCCTCATTATGTATTTAATGAGGCTTTTTTATTTTGTTGTAATTTTTAAATTTTAAAACGTATTCCTGTTTTTATGTAAAAGCTATTATCTTCTTGAAAATCAAATACACTGTTATTCGATGTATTTCTTAGTTCTATAGAATTATCCAGTATGTAACTTCCATTAAAATAAAACTCTAAATGCTTCGTAAATTTATATTCGTATCTAAGTCCACTAACAATTAAACGTTGTCTTATTATTTCTGCATTAGCGCCATTAGGCTGTACAATAATATCGTTTTGAAGCCTAGATCTAAAACCATCTATTCTTGCAACTAATTTTAACCTGTTTTTTTCGTTAAGATGGTATTGTAATTGCGTTTTAGGAACTCCTAAATTATAAGACCATTTAGGAGCAAATTTTTTAAAGTAACTAATAAATGGAAGTATAGGGAAACCACCATTCCCAGATACTCTAAGACCTAAAATTAAACGATAAGGCTTTTTACCATCCTCTATATCTTTTGTCTTGTCTTTTAAGAAAATAACACTACTAGAAAAAGTAGCATCATTAAAAGTAATGTCTGATACTTCTAAATTAGTACTATAGCCAGGTTGTATTTGAGCTCCAAAACGCCAATCTTTATTTATTTTATAGGTATAACCTAAAGAAAGGCTTAATTGTTTAAATTCAGATAACTCTTCCGATTCAAAATTTAAAAGTGTTTCATCAACATTAAATGATATATATCTATAATCTAGACCAACTATAAAAAAAGAACCTTCCTTTTTTAATTTAATAGGGTAATTAATTAAAGCTCTGTATTGGTTAAAAGATGCTCCACCATTGCTGCTTTCTGGTAAACCAACATATTCAATTCTAGCTAAATCAGATAATTGAGCTGTTATAGTAGTATTTGTAATAAAAAATAATGTTAAACATATAAATAAGGCTTTTGTCATTTTACAAGATTAAATTTATAAATAAAAGAGGGATAAGTTAAATACATCGTTAAAATGCATATTTAAAAGATGTACAAATTACAGCTTTTACATCGTAATATATTCTTTGTTAAGAATCTTTTATGAATTGAATAGTATATAAATAACAGGAGTAATAAAAAAGACTCTATAACTTACTTATAGAGTCTTTTTTACATCTAATTTACGTAAACCCAATGTTTATTTTGTTTCTCGAAAAATGAGTTTTCTTCAATACATTCTAAATTTCCATTTTCATAAAAGAAAGCTTTAAAATGTACATTACCAGTTGCGTCTTGTTCGGTACCTTTAGTAACGCTCAAAACATCTAGTTTTACCCAAGTAACCGATTTTGTCCAGTTTTTAAGTTCTTTTTTTGCTTTGGCAGAAGTATCACAAGTTTTTAAAGACCAACTTAAAGTTAAATAATCAATATTTGCTAATACAAAAGCGGAGTACCGCGATCTCATTAGATCTTCAGCTGTTTTTACACCATTTATATTATCATGTGCTTTTTTACAGCAATTTGTATATGTTTCATTTCTCCCGCAAGGGCATTTTATTGTAGACATTAATTACCAGTTTTTTGCTGTAATGAGCGTGCTAATATGTGCTAAATGATGGTTTGAGTGCCAAGAGTACGTAGCTACAGCTTCATTTAATGAAATTTCACGACCATGTTCAGGGTGCACATAAGTTAGTTTTAGCTGCTCATTAGTTAACGATTTCAATAAAATGGTTAACCTTTCATGAATTCCGTCAATCATTAATAATGACGAATTAATAGGGGTTTTACTATCGGGTAATTCAGCCCACCTTTCTTCAAAATAAGGTCTTATCGTAGGCTTATCTTCAGTTAAAGCAAGTTTAAAACGAGTTAAACAATTCATGTGGCTATCTGCACAATGATGCACAACTTGACGTATAGTCCATCCATCTTTTCTATAAGGAGTATCTAATTGTTCGTCTGTTAAATTAGTTGTTAATTCTCTAATACGTTGAGGGAATAATTGAATATGTTGAATCCATTTAATCATAACCACTTCTGGATATTCTTTAGGTTTCACAAATTCCCCAATAGGGAATTTAAGCTCGTGTAAAGTTTTTGTACTCATATTCTAAATGTACTAAATTTACCCTTTATACTTCATAGGTAAATGAACAACTTTTTTTGTTTCAAAAAAGTCTTCTTCGTAAAAATCAGGTAATTGGTATTGAACAGCTGTAGTATATAAAGATAGTTCTTCTGTTAAGTCGCCACCTTTCAAGTATAATATTCCGTTTTTAAGCTCGTGAACAGATTTCTTTTTAACATTACCACGTACCCATTTTACAAAGTCGGGCATATTAGTTACGGCTCTACTAACAATAAAATCGAATTGAGTATCAAAAGTACCAGCTCTTTTTTGTTCAGCTTTTACATTTTCTAGCTCTAAAGCAGTAGCTACGGCATTAACAACTTTTATTTTTTTTGCAATAACATCGCACAAGTAAAAATTAGTTTCGGGGAACATGATAGCTAATGGTATTCCAGGGAAACCTCCACCGGTACCAACATCCATAACACTAGATCCTGGTTTAAAAGTTTGAACTTTTGCTATACCTAATGAATGTAACACGTGGCGTTCATATAGGGCTTCAATATCCTTACGGGAAATTACATTAATTTTTGAATTCCAATCGGTGTATAGTTCCTTTAATTTTGAGAATTTTTCAATTTGATCTTCTGTTAAATCAGGGAAGTATTTTAGTAAAATTTGCATGGTCGTATATAATATAAAGCAAAAGTACATTTTCGAGCTGTATTTTTAGAAAATTGAGCATTCTAAAAGCTAGTAAATACCTATTTTTGTTTTTTGAAAGGGAATTTATACTTGTTATAATTTAAAATAGTATTAATAATTCCTCTATTCGCAATATATGAGCAAAGCACAAATAAAGTTTAGTAGAGTAAATTCACAAGCGTTTTTTAAAACACTTAATAAGCGTGTAAATGGATACTTTAAAGAACAAAATATAAAAAAAACAGGGAATTGGAAATTACACTTAAAAACATTGGTGATGGTTTCATTATTTGTAGTTCCTTATTTTTTCATACTATTAGGTAGTGCTCCAATGTGGTCTATGCTGCCTTTATGTATTATTATGGGTGTAGGTATGGCTGGTATTGGTATGAATGTTATGCATGATGGTAACCATGACTCGTATTCTTCAAAAAAATGGGTGAATAAAATGATGGGAGCTAGTATGTACTTTTTAGCTGGTAATGTATATAACTGGCAAGTACAACATAATGTTTTACACCATACATATACTAATATTCATGGTCATGATGAAGATTTAGATGCAGGTAGAATTATTCGTTTTAGCGAACATTCTGAATGGAAAAAATTTCATAAATTCCAGCACCTATATTCTATATTTATATATGGATTATTAACTATAAATTGGGTGACTACGGTAGATTTTAAACAAACTGCTCGCTATTTAAAAAGAAAATTATCTTATGGTGATTTTCCTAACCCAACAAAACAATGGGCAACTGTTGTAATTGGTAAAATATTATACGTAGCAGTATGGATTGTAACACCAATATTAGTTTTAGATATTGCGTGGTATTATATTTTATTAGGCTTTTTTACTATGCATTACGTAGCAGGTTTAATTTTAAGTGTAATATTTCAGTTAGCACATATTATTGGTGATACAGAAACACCAATGCCTGATGAAGAAGGTACAATGAAAAATTCATGGGCTATTCATCAATTGTTTACAACTACTAATTTTGGAACAAAAAGTAAGTTGTTAAGTTGGTTTTCAGGTGGGTTGAACCATCAGGTGGAACATCATATTTTTCCACATATAAGTCATGTACATTACCCGAAGATTTCGAAAATTATAAAAAATACTGCTAAAGAATTTGAATTGCCTTATTATGAATATAAGACAATGGGTAATGCATTAGCAGCACATTTTAAACATTTAAAGAATTTAGGAATAAATCCGAAATTAGCATCATAGATATTATTTAATATAATTATAGTAACAATGAGTAATCAATTATCTGATAGAATTAATAGTTTAGCACCATCTGCAACATTAGAGATGGCAGCAAAAGCTCGTGAATTAAGAGCTGCAGGAAAAGACATTATTGGTCTTAGTTTAGGAGAGCCTGATTTTAATACTCCTGATTATATTAAAGAAGCAGCAGTAAAAGCTGTAAACGAAGATTATAACTCGTACACACCAGTTGATGGATATGTAGAGTTAAAAAATGCCATCATTACAAAATTTAAGAGAGATAATAACTTAAGTTATGAGCTTCCTCAAATTGTTGTGTCTACAGGAGCAAAACAAGCTTTATACAATGTAGCACAGGTTTGTTTAAATGAAGGTGACGAGGTTATTTTACCATGTCCTTACTGGGTAAGTTACAGTGATATTGTAAAGTTAGCTGATGGAGTTCCTGTTGAAGTAGAAACTTCTTTAGAGAATGACTTTAAAATGACGCCAGCTCAGTTAGAAGCAGCTATTACACCAAAAACAAAAATGTTATGGTATAGTTCTCCTTGTAACCCCTCAGGTTCTATTTATAGTAAAGAAGAGTTAAGAGCTTTAGCTGATGTTTTAGCTAAGCACCCACAAATTGTTGTGGTAAGTGATGAGATTTATGAGCACATTAACTATGGTGTTACTGCTCATGCATCAATGGCTGAATTTGAAGATATGGCTGACCGTACTGTAACTGTTAATGGCGTAGCAAAAGCATTTGCTATGACAGGATGGAGAATTGGTTATATTGGAGCTCCTGCTTATATTGCTCGTGCTTGTAATAAATTACAAGGTCAAGTAACTAGTGGTGCTAACTGTATTGCACAACGTGCCGTAATTACTGCTTTAGAAGAGCCTGTTAGCCGTATTCAGTATATGGTAGATAAATTTCAAGAGCGTAGAAAATTAATCTTAGGATTATTAAACGATATTGAAGGTTTTAAGTGTAATGAGCCAGAAGGAGCTTTTTATGTTTTCCCAGATATTTCAGCTTATTTTGGAAAAACATTAAATGGTACTAAAATTAATAATGCTTCTGAATTTGCTATATATATATTAGAACATGCCAATGTTGCTACAGTAACTGGTGATGCTTTTGGAAACGGAAAATGTATCCGTATTTCTTACGCAGCTAGCGAAGAGCAAATTATTGAGGCTATTTCAAGAATCAAAAAAGCATTAAGCTAATACTCAATGAGTGTTTTGATTTTTTAAATCATAAAATTTAAAAACCCCATTAAAACAAAGTTTTAATGGGGTTTTTAAATTTTATATTATCAAGTTTTCTAACTTCTAACTTCTAACTTCTAACTTCTAACTTCTAACTTCTAACTTCTAACTTCTAACTTCTAACTTCTAACTTGAAAAAAACTATTTCCATTTAATTCCACAACCAATACTAGGTAATTGTTCTTCATTGAAGGAATCGGTTTCTATAATACTGTCTAGAGCTTGCGATAAATCACGCCCAGTGGCAGTACCCATATTTGGCCTAGTTTCATCAAA
>CAZJGP010000193.1:0-3907 GCA_964545595.1 uncultured Flavobacteriaceae bacterium
GTTCTAATCTGTATAATACTGGTAAAATTATTATTGATTTCTTTTAGTTCTTGGGCAAGTTTATGTAATGTATTATGAAGCTTAAAGCTTTTACCAATAGGCAATAACAACTGTTCTGTATTTTTATTGGTATACTTTAAAATTTTGGGTCTAATTTCATTTATATATTCCATAAATTCCATGAGCTGCCAAGGTTTTAACTCCATTTCTCTTGTATTACTTTTCTTTGTACCTGGAATGATAATTTTTCCTTTATAGAGCTGTACATTTTCAACTTCTAACAACTGTAAATCTTTTGTGTTTAAGCCTTGATAAACTAATAAGCCAACAATGATTTTATTACGTTTTTTGGCTAGTAAAGTAGATTGTTTTTGGTTGTAACTGTAATATAAATCTTCTAATTCCTCGAACTCTAAAAAGTTCTTAATGATGGTTTTTTCAATGCCTTTTATATTCAGTTCTTTAATGATATTTTGTTCTCTGTAATTTTCTTCAACTAAATAATCAAAATAGATTTTAAGGTTACCAATGTAGGTTTTTAAGGTTCTTGCTTTTAGATTGCCTTTTCTTAAGTGTTTTATGTATTCTAAAAAGGTTTTATAATCAATAGTTTCGGGAGTTGTTCCGTATTTTACACACCATTTATTAAACCTAATAAGACTTCTTTGGTATGTTAGTATAGTTTTGCTGTTGTATGCGTTTTTTTCTAAGTAATGTTCGTATGTTTTCATCTGCTGTACTTACTAAAAAATGAGTATATATTTGTGTAGATTCTAATGATGCATGACCTAAAAAAGTACTGATATGTTCTATGTCTGCACCTTTTTCTAATAAGTGTGTAGCAATACTGTGGCGTAAACTATGGAGTGTAATATTCCTATTTTCTAAATCTTTATTTCCAGTAGCTTTTATGATTTTTTCTAATCTATTTGCAAAGCTTTTTCCTTGTAACCGATTCCCTCTGTAATTGATAAATAAAGCTTCGGTTTCTTTGTAGTTATAAAACTCCGTTCTGCAATCAAATAAGTAATATTCTAGTATTTGCAGACTATGTTTATTGAGTGGTACAAACCTTTCTTTATAATTTTTCCCTTTCCGTACAAACAGGCGTTGTTTATCAAAAAGAATATCTTTTACATCTAAGTGTACGAGTTCATTTCTTCGTAATCCACAACTATACGCACATACTAAAATGGCTTTGTCTCGATGACGTATTTTTTCACTCGTATTACTGTAATTAGTAGCTTCAAACAATTGTTTCACTTCATCTTGATTGAGAACATTTAAACTATCCTTATCTTCTTTTTCCTCGTATTTTAAATGAATATTAATGCCTTTATGATTATGGCTTTTTAAATATTCTCGGAACTTATATAATGCTTGTTGATGTTTGTTTAAATGTCCTTTGCTTATTCCGCCTTCTCTTCTTTGGTTGGGTCTTTCTTTTAAATATTGGTAGTAATCTAAAACCGTTTGTGTAGTAATGGTACTTATATCGCTGTGTCCGTTATTTTCTAAATAATTAAAGAATTCTCGTAAGTGAATTGGCAGCTTATAAACTGTAGTTTCTGCATAACCTAAAACATCCAACCAGTCTTTAAAAGACAGTAATAAAGCTTTGTAACTACGGTCTGTGATTGGTAAATTTTTCATTGGGTATGTGTTTTTACGTGTTCTGTGGCGAGGCAACTTTAATTTGTTTATTTACTTGGTTTTAACTTCGCCATTTTTATTATGGCGAACTACTGACGAAGTGGCGATCTCTAATTCCGACAAGCAATTATTTAATAAAGCATTTATTTGATTTCTAAGATCCTCATATTCATTAATATCTATGATTTCAAAATGATACGATTGTCCTTTTTTACCTTTTATTTTCTTAATGTAACCTTCTGCTAATAACTGTCCATTATATCTCCGAAGTGTAGTTTCTTTTACTCGTAAATTCCTGCGGATTTCGGTATTGGTAAACGTAATTTGATTTTGTTTATTCAAATACTTTTTAACATTTTCTAAGTGATCACGTACTGCTCCTGTAATCGTATCACTTTTACGTAATAAAACTTCAATGATTAATTCATTAGCTTCTTGAATATCTTCAATAGTAGTTTCGATATATATTTCGCCAGTAATTTCGTCCGTTTTATGTTCTCTTTGTAACTGTTTATAAAAGGTAATCGCTTCTATAAATTGTAAATAATGTGAGTTCGTTCTTCTTGGTTTAAATACACTTTTTGGTAATTCTAAATATTCAGCAAATGGATTAATTACTTTTATAGGTTTTAAAACTCGCTGAACATTGCGTAAAATATCTGCTGATTGTAATTGCTCTTCTTCGTTTAGTTTTCCGGCACTTATTAAGCGCTGATAATCCATTATGCGCTTGTCTTGTTCTTCACTTTCATCAATATATAAAAGGAAGTTTCGGTTACTATTATCCTCATAAATACTTTCCTGTGTAGTACAACCCGATACACTTACAGGACCTTCTACGGTTAGATGAATGGTTTTTGTTGTCCCTTTTCGGTCTTTATGAACTACTGTTTTTGTTATCCGTTTTTTAGATTGTAATTCTCGCAGTGGATATAACACAGATTCTGCTCCGTCTAAATCTTCTATCAATATTAATTTGTGTTGTAATTCGGTTCTATTGAAGTAGTAAAAGGCATTAGCAGATAATACTGTTATTTCTACTTTTTCTTCTTGTGGAATGAGTTCGGCTACTTTAGATTGCAAATGTGTTTTACCAACTCCACTACTTCCTAAACTAATACAGTGTAATGGGTTGTTGGTTTTTCGGCTTGTAAATATCAAATACATTAATAATCTGTTGATATGTTCTCCGATTACGCCTGACTTTCCGATTAAATCATTGGTCTTTTTTAACAGATTTTTAGATTTCAAAAACTTTATTGCTTCTTTTTCCTCTGCCGTTGTGAGTGATTTTTTATAAGGTTTCTTTAATTCTGTTTGTTTTTCGGTTAGTAAAAATCTGTAATTTTCTAACTCTCGGGTTAATTCTTGTAGTGTTTTACGGATGACACTTGTACCAATTTCTAAACGTTCTGCACATTTACGAACTAACTTTTCTAATTGATTATCATTATACAGATCTATACTCTGACGTAAAATATTTAATACTGCTTTGGTTTTGGTTACTTTCTCAATACTTAAGGTTACTCGCAAACTCTCCAATTTGTTTAATTGTAAACCGCCTAAAATATGTAATTCTAAGTCTTTGGTTTTGTATGCGTAGTTATTTGGATTGGAAGTATTTAAAATAGTCATAATTATGATGTGCCAATATTATACGTTCCAAAGATACTTTTAATGTTCTTTTTAGACAACATTAAAATGTCATTTTAGAACATATTTTGACAAAAGTCTTCTTTTTGACTACTTTTGTATTGATAACATCCTTTTATGAATATAGGTCTCAACATAAGAACTCTTAGAGAACAACGTGACATTAAACAGCAAGAGATTGCCGATTTAATAGGTATGCACCGCTCTAATTATAGTAAAATTGAAAATGGACAACGTGAGATTTCTGTAAATGCTTTGGATAAAATTGCACGCCATTTTAACATCACTATTGACGAGCTTGTACACCTTGATGGTGATTTACCACAAGAAGTAGAGATTGAAGATAAAACTACCTTAGAACAGCTTAAATTAATGCAAGAGCTCGATGAAGAGGAACGCTCTATGATTTTTAAAATGATT
Organism: uncultured Flavobacteriaceae bacterium; assembly: GCA_964545595.1. Taxonomy (GTDB): domain Bacteria; phylum Bacteroidota; class Bacteroidia; order Flavobacteriales; family Flavobacteriaceae; genus Aquimarina. The sequence goes on from CAZJGP010000193.1 coordinate 3,727, forward strand.
GATTCCTTCCTTACTAAAAAGAAATTTAAAGACTTTTTTAATAAAAATGTGGCTACGCTTTAAAGCTTAAAAAAGCTACCTCAATTAAGAAATAGCTTTTATTTTATGCTCTTTGTAGCTACTAGACACAGTCTAGCAGTAGCCTTTATTTTGACATACTAGCACCATCAGGGGATAAATC
>CAZJGP010000194.1:0-8353 GCA_964545595.1 uncultured Flavobacteriaceae bacterium
ATGGAGATAACTTTACTAAATGGCTAGTAAATACAGGTGAAACTTCATTAGAAGAAAATCATGAGTCAGATTACTACGTGAGCCCTTTTGAGTTGTTATCTATTTATATTTATGATATGACCAAAGAGTACATCTTTAAAGCATATACAGCTGAAAACATAGTTTTATCAAACTTTAATCTTAAGTTTTATGACTATACTATAGAAGATCCATTTTTCATGGATTTATCTGAAGTTACTATAAAAGCCAAAGATATAAGACCTGAAAATCAATTTGCTAAATTCAATGTTCATGGAAGAATGAATAACACAGGAATTATTGACGGAGCAATATCAGTAAGTAGGCAAGGGGTTGAAAATATGACTGTAGATATAGGTGTTAAAGGTTTAATTTTAAATAAATTTAGCCCTTATGGAAGATATTATACAGGACATCGCTTTGTAGAAGGTGTAAGCTCATTTAATAATAAAAGTGTTATTAAAGATTCGTATTTAACTAGTATGAATAAAATGTTTATTGAAAACATTGAAGTAAGTAAGAAAGAAAAAACAAAATCAGGAAATTCATTACCCATGCGTTTAACAGTTAGTTTAATGAAAGGTTCTGACGGAAATATCAACTTAGATATCCCTATTGAAGGGCCAATTAATGATCTTAAATATAAATTTGGTAAAGTAGTTTGGCAAGTTGTCAAAAATATTTTCACTAAGATTGCAACTTCACCTTTTAAAGCACTTTCAAATGTGTTAAAGGTAAATGAAGATGATTTAAAAAATATTTATTTTGACAACGGACAAGTAAAATTATCTAAAAAGAAAAAAAGGCTCTAGATGTATTAGTTAATGTTTTAGATAAAAAAACCGATGTTACTATAGAATTAAATCATTTATATAATTTAGAATATGAAGAAGATGCTATAGGTTTAAAATTAGCTAAAAAAAGCCTATCTAGAACAAAGTAATGTTAAATTAGATAGTAATATTCCTATAGGGAAACAGGCATTTGATTTATCATCTACAGATCCTGAATTTTTAAATTATTTAAAAACAAATTATATAGGTTATGACGACACCGTATCTATAGCTGAAAATAGTAGAAAATTTATAGGAGTTGAGCAGTTAGAAGCGGAAACCATAGCAACTAAAGTAAAACAAAAAAAATTGCTTGACGATTATTTGATTAATGATAAAGGGGTATCTAAGAACCGTTTTAAAATAACTGATGGTTCTAGTACAGAAGAAGCATTAAGTCAATTAAGACCCAAGTTTGAAGTTAAAATAGGTGTTGAGTAATAATTAAAATAAAGAGAAAGTCATTTTAAATGACTTTCTCTTTATTTTAATTATTTAAAAGTAATTTTAGCCAAACGTTGACTTTTTTTACTCTCACCTGCTATTATTACTTCGTTGCTAGATACTTGTTTACTTACCTTAGGTCTAGCTAAAATTCCAGCTTCTTTTTTTGTAAGCAAACGCTTTCTTGTTTGTTTACCTTTTTCATCAACTTCGACTACCGTAATTATTGCTTTTTTTTCTTTCCTAAATGTAGAAAGTTTTTCTTTTCCTGTATAGGTTAGATTATCGGCATTATCATTAAAAATAAAATATAACTTATCTTTTGAAACAGTTGTAACATATGAAGAATAAAAACCACCATCATTTTTTGTTCTCTGTCTTTTTGCAACTTTTTCAGTCCATTCTATTTGTCCTGCTGCTGAAATATTAACTACTATAATATCATTGTAATGGTATGAATATGTAGTGACAGTTCTTACTCCTCCTGTAGTAGATGTAAAAGTATGAGTACTAACAACAACAAAATATTGTTCGCCTATTAGCATTGCCCCACCATCCTCTTTAATAATGATGTCATCTAAAGCGTATTTGTAAAGTTCTACATTTTTACCTTTAGCCTTTTTCTTTTTAGCTTTCTTCTCTTTGCGTTTTGGTAAATTTTGAGTAATAAAATCTATGCCAAATTCTTTAAAGCTTTTAGATATTATTTTTTTTGTTTCTTTAGAAATTTTTAAAAAATAACTCCCTTTTATACTAAATGTTCCTTCATCAGAATAAAAACCAGCACATATTATGTCTTGCTCATCATTAATAGCTACTTTCATATCAGTAATAAACTTACCTTGAATTTCGATAGGGTACTTTTCTAGTTTATTACCATTATCGTAATAACTTAAATTTTCAAAACGATAATTTGGTTTTCCGTTCCTTTTAGTCTTTCTTTTTTCTTTGTAAACACTTCCTAAAAGGTGAACATTACCACTATTGTCAATATTGTAATCTTCGACATTAAATAGCTTATCAGAATATGGTAAAGTAATTTGTTTAGTCCATATCTCATTTAAAGATTTATCAAAAACATGAAACCCAAATTTTTCATTTTCATTTTTTTGATATGGTAAGTTGTAATAAGTTAATAGTTTTGATTTGTCGTTAGAAATTACATAATCAAAACTACCAGAATTTTTTTTAGATTTACCCGAGTAATCAATTTCAGATATTTTTTTAATATCATTATTAAGAGATAAGGCTTTTTTATTTATACTTTGAACGTGTAAAACTTTTCTTTTTGTTTTCTTGTTTATGAAAGATGAAAATAAATAAAGTTGATTATTATAGTCAGCAATAAATTCATATTTCTTGTCTTTTTTGCCTTTTTTTAATTCTAATTTAACTGAATTAGTCTTTGACATTTCATTATTGTAATGCTCTAGAAAAAGAGTGCTATTTTGACCGTAGATACCTTTATATTTCTTTTTAATTATATAAACTCCAGTATCGTCATTTCCTACAATTTGATCAATGTTAGATTTTTTAGATTCTTTACTTTTTTCTCCTAATTTTACATCTGTTTTAATTTGGCTAAAAGAAAGCACAGATAAAAATAGGGAGATTATTAGAGTTGTGATTTTTTTCATTTGTATATTATTTTTTTAAAATTGAAAATTTAATAAAAAGTCCCGATCAATTTTAATTGATCGGGACTTTTTATTTATATGTTGAGGTAATTAATTTACCCTTTACCAACAACAACCCAACTACCTTTTTGTAATAAAGGTAAAGCTTGCTTGAACTTTACAGTTTGTGTTTCTCCTGTAGTAACATTTTTAATGATTACTTTATCGTTTCTACCAATTTTTGGTTCTTCACGAGTAACGGTTTCTTGAACAACTTGCTGTTGAGATTGTGTATTAGTTACTTGTCTGTTTTGAGCAGTACGTTCTTCTAGGTTATCAATCTCTTCTTTTTGTTCGTGTGTTACTACTTGTTCTTCAATAACTTCAGCTTCAGTAGCAACGTTAGGATTTTGAGTAGGTAATTCTGCTTTTAATAAGAAAGAACTAACCTCTTTATTCATTTCGCTTAACATGCCTTTAAATAATTCAAAAGCTTCAAACTTATAAATTAATAAAGGATCTTTTTGTTCATGAACAGCTAAACGTACACTTTGTTTTAACTCGTCCATTTTACGCAAGTGCGTTTTCCAAGTATCATCAATTAAAGCTAGTGTAATATTCTTTTCAAAGTCTGAAATTATTTGACGACCTTCAGATTCGTATGCTTTATTTAAATCAGTACGAACGTTTAATGATTTTTGACCATCAGAAAAAGGAACACCAATACGCTCAAAGTTATTATTAGGATCTTCTTTAATTTGCTTAATTACTTTGTAAACCTGACCAGAAATATGATCCATTTTACCTTCGTAATGTTTTAAAGCAGCTTGGTATAAAGTACCTGTTAATTTTTGAGTACTTAACTTTTTGAATTCTTCTTCCGTAACAGGACTAGCCATTGAGAAATAACGAATTAGTTCAAATTCAAAGTTTTTATAATCTTGTGCTATACTATTTCCTTCTGCAATGCTTTCAGAAATTTCATAAAGCATGTTTGCAATATCTACTTTTAAGCGCTCACCGTATAAAGCATGTCTACGACGTTTGTAAACAACTTCACGCTGTGCATTCATAACATCGTCATATTCTAATAAATGTTTACGAGTACCAAAGTTGTTTTCTTCAACTTTTTTCTGTGCACGTTCAATAGAATTAGAAAGCATTGAAGCTTGTAGAACTTCACCATCTTCAATTTTCATGCGATCCATTAGTTTGGCAATTCTTTCCGAACCAAATAAACGCATTAAGTTATCTTCTAAAGAAACGTAGAATTGAGAACTACCAACATCTCCTTGACGACCAGCACGACCACGTAATTGACGGTCAACACGTCTAGAATCATGACGCTCTGTACCAATAATAGCTAAACCACCAGCGGCTAAAACTTCTGGCGAAAGCTTAATATCTGTACCACGACCAGCCATGTTTGTTGCAATAGTAACTACACCAGGATTTCCTGCTTCAGCTACAATATCTGCTTCTTTTTGGTGAAGCTTAGCATTTAATACGTTGTGCTTAATTTTACGCATGTTTAACATTCGGCTTAATAATTCCGAAATTTCTACTGAAGTAGTACCAATAAGTACAGGTCGCCCAGCTTGAGAAAGCTTAACAACATCTTCAATAACAGCGTTATATTTTTCTCGCTTTGTTTTGTATATTAAATCCTGACGATCATCTCTAGCAATAGGTCTGTTTGTAGGAATTTCAATAACATCTAATTTGTAAATTTCCCAAAATTCACCAGCTTCAGTAACAGCAGTACCTGTCATTCCAGATAACTTGTTGTACATACGGAAGTAGTTTTGTAAAGTAACTGTAGCTAACGTTTGTGTAGCATCTTCAATTTTTACATTTTCTTTGGCTTCTAATGCTTGGTGTAAACCATCAGAGAAACGACGACCATCCATGATACGTCCTGTTTGCTCATCAACAATTTTTACTTTGTTGTCCATTACCACATATTCTGTGTCTTTTTCAAAAAGAGAATATGCTTTTAATAATTGTGTAACCGTATGAATACGTTCACTTTTTACGCTGTAATCGCGGAAAAGAGATTCTTTTTTCTCAGCTTCTTCTTCTGGGCTTAAACCAAGTTTTTCAATTTTAGAAATTTCAACAGCAATTTCAGGAAGGATAAAGAAATTTGAATTGTCTTCTTTCGAGATGTGTTCAATACCTTTATCAGTTAGGTCAATTTGGTTGTTTTTTTCTTCAATTGTATAGTAAAGGTCGGCGTCAATCAAGTGCATGTCACGATTGTTATCTTGCATGTACTGGTTTTCTGTTTTTTGTAACAGTTGCTTTACACCTTCTTCACTTAAATATTTTATTATAGCTTTATTTTTAGGAATACCACGGAAAGCTTGCAATAATTTAAAACCACCATCTTTTGTATTTCCTTCTTTAATAAGTTTTTTAGCCTCAGCTAAAACACCAGTTAAAAACTTTTGTTGCAGGTTTACAATGTTAGAAATACGAGGCTTTAGCATATCGTATTCATGAACATCTCCTTTTGGTACTGGACCAGATATAATTAAAGGGGTACGTGCATCATCAATTAATACAGAATCGACCTCATCGACAATGGCAAAATTGTGTTTCCCTTGTACTAAATCTTCAGGAGAGTGAGACATGTTATCTCTTAAGTAATCGAAACCAAACTCATTGTTTGTTCCGTATACAATATCGCTGTTATAAGCTTTTCTTCTTGATTCAGAATTAGGACGATGATTATCAATACAATCGATCGTTAATCCATGAAATTGGAAAATAGGAGCCATCCACTCACTATCACGTCGAGCTAAGTAATCATTAACCGTTACTAAGTGTACACCATTACCAGTTAAAGCATTTAAGTAAACTGGCAATGTTGCCATTAAGGTTTTACCTTCTCCGGTGTGCATTTCGGCAATATTACCGTTGTGTAATGCAAGACCACCAATTAATTGTACGTCATAATGAATCATGTTCCAATTAACCATTGTTCCAGCAGCATCCCAACTAGTAGCCCACTGTGCATTATCACCTTCAAGAGTAATGTAATCTTTAGTAGCAGAAAGTTCACGATCATATTCTGATGCAGTAACAGTAATAGTGTCATTTTCTGTAAAGCGACGTGCAGTTTCTTTAACCACAGCAAAGGCTTCTGGTAAAATTTCACTTAAAACCTTTTCAGTAATTTCTACTGTTTTTGTTTCTAGAATATCAATTTCAGTGTAAATGTCTTCACGAGCATCAATGTCGGCAGTATTGTTTGCTTTTTCTTTTAAAGCTTCAATTTCGGCAACTACATCTTTTTTTGCGCTCGCTATTGTTTGTTTAAACTCAATAGTTTTAGCTCTAAGTTCATCAATACTAATGTTTGATAAACCAGCCTCGGCTTGTTTTATTTTATCAATGATAGGCTGCATGGCCTTAACATCTTTCTTGGATTTATCTCCAACAAATATTTTTAATACAGAATCTAAAATTCCCATTGTTTACTGTTATTGTTATGTTTTGTAATCACTAAATATTAATTACAAAGCAGTTGTTTATTGTTGACTCAATTATATTGAGTTTTTTATGTTATTTAAAGGCGTAATTTACGCAAAAAAAAAGCCTCTTACGAGACTTTTTATGTTGTTTTATTCTTAAGGAATATTAATATTCCTCTTCATTCCAGAGGTAATCTTCATCGGTCGGATAATCAGACCAAATCTCTTCGATAGAATCGTATGAATCACCCTCATCTTCAATAGCTTGTAGGTTTTCTACAACCTCTAAAGGTGCTCCTGTACGAATAGCATAATCGATTAATTCATCTTTAGTTGCAGGCCAAGGTGCATCACTTAGGTATGATGCTAGTTCTAGTGTCCAGTACATTTTGTCTTTGTTTTTTGCAAAAATAAATTTTTAATTAACAATAGCAAGAAAAAAATAAATTTTTTACAATTAATTTAATAAGAACTTGGTATTGAGTGCTTTAGTTACTTGTTTTTATCAGGTACCCATTTTGTTTCTTCAATACTTAAGTCATAAGTCAACTTCCGTGCCAATACAAATAAGTAGTCGGAAAGTCGGTTTATGTATTTCAAAACATTTGCATCTACTTCAATTTCGCTATGTAAATAATTAATTAAACGCTCTGCCCTTCGGCAAATACTTCTACTTACATGACAATATGACACTGTTGTGTGGCCTCCTGGCAACACAAAATGAGTCATTGGTTCTAATTTAGAATCAATTGTATCAATTTCTTGTTCTAATTTTTCAATGTCTCTATTGTTTATGAGAGGTATTTTTAAACGCTTTTCGCCATTTTTTAAAATTTCTTTTTCAGGCGGCGTGGCTAATACGGCTCCAACAGTAAATAAATCTGTTTGAATTTGAATTATAAAATTTTTGTCCTTTGCGGATATTTCTTGATCTCGCAATAAACCTAAAAAAGAATTTAATTCATCTATAGTTCCATAAGCTTCTATTCGGTTATTGTATTTAGGAACTCGTGTTCCTCCATATAAACTCGTGGTTCCTTTGTCTCCTGTTTTAGTATATATTTTCATTTGTTATGAAAAACCAATTTTTTTTGTATATTATAAATGTAATATAGCTCTGTTATTAAAATAATATTAGAATATTAATTTACGATAATTTTATAAAAGAGTTTTAACTTTTTTAGTTATGAAAAATAAAATGAATTGTGCCTGTAATTGCAAATCTTGTATAGCAGGCAATTGCTCAAAGTGTACATGCGAAAATTGTACTTGTAGTAATTGTAATTGTTAAAAAAAAGAGCTTATTGAACATCAATAAGCTCTTTTTTTTAAATACGTATTTTAAAATTTTCTTTTGCTTGTTGTTTTCTGTTAAAAATTAAACCATAATAAAAAGTGTCAACAACTATTTGAGTGTCTAGTTTATTTTTAACCTCTTCCCATAAGGCTTTATTACTATAAGGGTTTTCAAAAATTAATAATCCATTTTGTTTTAGATTAGAAATTAAATCTAATAGTAATTTTATATTTTGATTGTTTTCTGATACATATATTAAGTCTGAGTTTTCAGGGTGTTTTTTTTGCAACTTAGTTAAGCTTGGTAGTTGTAAAAACGAATGTTTCTCTTCGGTAACAGAATAATAGTTTTTTGTTTTTAAGTATAAAATAAGGTCATTTAACACCTGAATACTTTTTGAGTTAAAATAATCAGGAAATCCATCAAGGAATTTTTCAAAAAGGATATCTTTTTTACGTTTTTTCCTCAAGCATAATGTAATTAAATCATAAACAAAAGGGGAGTGTACTCCATGTGCATTCGATGATTTTAATAAGAATTTTATGTAAAAAAGTATGCTTGATGACTCCTTCATCATGTTTAAATAGTTTGGGGCATGTTTATTTTACAGCTAATTTAAATTAACATTTGTTAATTCAAATTAGATTTCAGAGCTTTTTTTAACGA
>CAZJGP010000195.1:0-15719 GCA_964545595.1 uncultured Flavobacteriaceae bacterium
TCTCCTGTATTAATAACTCGGCTAGAATTCATATTTAATGAACTTCTCGCTATAATCAAACCACAGTTAACCACCAGTGTCTGAATATTTGTCTGAAAATTCGATGTTATATCAAATACACCTTGGTTCCTAATTTCACTAATCCCGGCAGCACTAGCATTTAATTGTGCTCCTACTATTAAATGTCCTAAGTTATCTATTTCATAAGATGTTCCTGACTGAAAATCTAAACTACCACCAATATTTACATTACTATCCGATCCAATTTCTAAAAGAGCTGTAGATCCATTACCTCCTCCTAAAAAGAAAGTACTACCTACATCTAAACCTCCTCCATTTCCATTAGCTTCAACAGGAGCATCACTTGTAACAACAATTTCTGAATCTCCAGAAACTCTTAACGTACCATCTACTTGAAAAACACCTGAGTCAGTTATATTTAAAGACAAGTCAATATTAGATCCAAATTCTATTTGTGTATTTCCCTCTACAAAGAAACCACCCATTATATTTATCTCAAAATCTCCACTAGCACTAGTATTGAATCTAGCATTTTGACTAAGAGTTAATGATGAACTTGAGTCAATACAAATAATAGCTCCGTTTGCAACATCTATACTATTACCCCCTATTACTACATCACCAGATATACAAGTAAGACCTGCAGGAAAACCTCCTGATAGTCCATTGTTCAAATTACTACTTGATGTTAATGTAAGAACGGCAGAGCTACAATCGCAAGTAGATTGCCCACTAACCTGTGCAGAAAAAGCTAATGCAATTATTAGTAAGAATGAAGAGGCCATTTTTGATACATTATTATGTGTACTAAAAACAGTTCTTAAAAAAAATAAAGATTTGATCATAATATACTTATTATAGTAAAACATCATTTAGTTATACACAAAAATTGTCTAATAACTAAATTTTGATTTTCGACACAAATATATTAGGACGATTTGATTTTTAAATCATAAAAAACATCTATTCATTCTTATTTCGTTAAAACACTTAGGTAATTCGTTGAAAGACACACACTCATTCTTAATTTATTAAAAAAGGTGAAATTTAGCTAATTGTAGCTAAAAAAATAAAGGATTACAAAAAACTAGGAACAATAGAATAAATCAAAATAATTACACAATTCTTAACAAAACAACCTTTAAATTAAATATTATTACACAATAATTACTTTTTTTAACAAAAAAATAACGAAAACGTACGTAAATATGAAGAGGAAAGTAATGTAATTATACTATTTTTTAAAAAAAAAGAATCGTCTTTCATTAAATTGCATAACATGATTTTCTGACTTATTTTCACTTAATTCATTGTTATCTAAATATTTAACTGCATCTCGAATACTCATAAACTGATGTGAGTTTCCTATCTGATTCATAAAACCTGAACGTTTTAAAACATCTCTAACTGGACCAATCATTGCTGCAAATAAAATTTGAATATTTTTAATTTCTAATTCTGCATACAAATCCTCCAGCATATGCAAAGCCGTACTATCAATATTATGAATATTTGTTGCGTTTACAATTATATAATTAGGAGTAATTTTTCTTTTTTCAATAAGCTTATATACAGACTCTTTAAAATAATCTGAATTACCAAAAAAAAGTTGATCATCAAAACGCATTACAATATACCTATCATCTGATTTCCCGTTAGGAAAACGGTTTAAGTTTCGGTAATAATTTGTTTTAGGAATTTTTACAAGTTCTGCTATATGAGGCTTAGAACTTTTGTACTGTAAAAAAACAAACGACAACATAACACCCGATAATATACCTGTTTCAATACTTATTAATAATGTCACCAAAAAAGTAACAAGCATTATTATGAAATCGTCTAATTGAATATTTAAATATTTTCTAGCTTCTTTAATTTTAATTAAACTAAAAACAGAAACTAAAATAATAGCTGCTAAAACAGGTTTTGGCAAAAAATACAAGAGAGGTGTTAAAAACAATAATGCCATTAAAATTATTAAAGCAGTTGCTAATGCCGAAATTGTAGTTTTAGCTCCTGCATCTTCGTTAATTGCAGATCTACTATAACTACCCGAAGCTAAGTTCCCTTGAAAGAAAGTTCCTATTATTTTTGCAAAACCAAGAGCTATTAATTCCTTATTAGGGTTAACCTCATAATTTCTATGTTTCATTTGGAATGATTTTGCAATACCAATACTACCTAGATAACCAATAATGGTCAAAGTAAAAACAGTAGGCATTAAAGCTTTTATGGTTTCCCATTCTAAATTAGGCACATATAATGATGGTAATCCATCTGGTATTTCTCCTAAAATTGAAATGCCCATGGATTTAAAATCGTACAAATAACTACTTAATGTAAAAACAACAATAAGCATTAAGGCCGAAGGAAAGTTTTTTTTCCAAACTTTAAGAACAAGCATTAGAGTTATAGAGATCAGTGTAATTATTACTGATGGCAAATGGGATTCTAGTATATGCGCAATTAAATAACTTATAGACTCAAAAGTAGAAACGTTAGTTGGCATTGTTATTCCAAAACCACTTTTAAATTGAGAAACAATAATAATAATTGCTGCTGCAGAAATAAAGCCTGAAATAACTGGCTGAGCCAAAACATTAACTAAAAAGCCTAATTTAAGAAAGCCCATTAATACTTGTATAACACCAACCAACAAGCCTACTAATAATACCAGGCTAACAAATTCATTCGAAAATGGTTCTGCTAATTGACTTACACCTGCCATTATTAATATAGACGTTACTGCAACAGGACCAATACTCAAATGTTGTGAGGTTCCTAAGAAAGCATAGATAATTAACGGAATCAACGATGAATACAGTCCATATATAGGTGGTACACCTGCCAAGAAAGCATATGCTATTGCCTGAGGAATTAAAATAACACCTACAGTTAAGCCTGCTAAAAAATCACTTTTACCAATACCTATAGTATACTTTTTAAAAGTTTCAACTATTGGCAATATATTTGCTGAATTTTTAATGTGTTTATCTTTTTAAGGCAGCTCTATTTTGTAGAGTTTCTTTCTATTATCGTAGTTTTAATCACTTTTGTTTCTGGTAAGTACCTTTCTGCTCTTAACTCTAACTTATCAATTAAAATTTTAGCAGCAGCTTTACCCATCTTTTCGGCATGTTGAGAAACTGTTGTTAAAGTAGGATACGAATGTTTAGATAATAAACCATTAGTAAAACCAATTACCGATAATTCATTTGGCACACTAATTCCTAATTTTGTGGCTGCACTTATTGTACTTACTGCCGATGTTTCATCTAGACCTATTACACCATCATAGTTTTGATCTTTCAAAAATTCTGCAATAGCATCTACAAAATCATCTGATTTTTTTAACTTAAGGTAACCAAGTTTCATATCTGCTTCAGCAGCTTTTTTTCTAACACTTTCTAAACGTTCTTTACCGACACTCAGTTTATGTATATTAGATACAATACCTATTTTTTTACATCCTTTTTCAATAAGTAACTCCATTGCATTACGAGCTCCTCGTTTATCATCAACTATTACCTTATCACAATATATATCATCCGAAACTCTATCGAACATAACAATAGGCAGCTCATCTTTCAATATTTCATCAAAATGCTCAAATGCTCCTTTTGTTTGCGCCTCTTGGCATACTGCCAACAAAAAACCGTCCACACCATTATATGCAAGCATATCAAGATATTCCATTTCTTTTGCTAGAGACTCATTAGATATACAGGTCACAATTTTATAACCATTCTCAGTAGCTTCTTTTTCTATTCCTAAAAGGATTTTTGCAAAAAAGTTATTTAATATATCAGGAATAATAACACCTATACTATGTGTCTTACTACTTTTTAAACTAACTGCTAATGCGTTTGGTTTATATTTTTTTTCTTTTGCTAACTTCTTAACTTTATCAATTGTGACTTGGCTTATTTCTGGATCATTCTTTAATGACTTCGAAATTGTAGATATAGACAATCCTAATTCTGCAGCAAGTTGTTTTAGTGTTACTTTTTTACGCATTCTATATTATTGATGATCGGGTAAAACAAATATAGTCATATGTCTTATGTACTACATTAATTAGAACTTAAATATCAGGAAACAAACTATTTTTAAAAACAATTAAAAAATGACAAGCTTAAAATTCATTATTAATAATTTTAAGCCCTCAAATAAGCTAAATGCTTTTTATAAAAATATCTTTAGTTATCAATCTCATAAAAAGTCATTAATTACTTTAATTAACCTTTAGTTTACATTCAAAACATAATAACTAATAATCAGTAAGTTACAATATTTTAATAAAAAACATATTAAACCAAATGATTACTTTTTTTTAACAAAACCTTAATTTAAATTACTATTTCTAATTAACTATACGCTAAAAACAAACCATAATTACTTATTCTAACGTTTTAATATTTATTTTATTAATGTAAACCAATAACTTTGTTTCAAAAAAATGAGCACTAACAATCTAGAAAATGAGTTTTTTGGAATTGGAATTCAAAATGGAAAAACACCCGAAAATTTAGGTGTTTTATGGCGTACTGCTCAAAACATGGGTGCTAGTTTTATTTTTACTATAGGGAATCGTTATGCAAAACAAGCATGCGACACTCATAATGCTGTAAAATCAATGCCTTATTATCACTATGATAATTTTGATGATTTTTTTAAAAACTTACCTAAAGGAACTAGATTAGTTGGTGTTGAACTTGACGATACCGCACAACAACTAGAAACATTTGAGCACCCAAGACGATGTGCTTATTTACTTGGAGCCGAAGACCATGGCTTATCTAAAAAAGCTATTGAAAAATCGCATTTTCTAGTAAAATTCAATTCTACTTTAAGTTTAAATGTTGCCGTTGCCGGAAGCATTATAATGTACGATAGAAACCTTCCTAAAAAACGCTCTTAATTTACAGAGTACTATTAACTAAACATCGTTTTAAAAGCTAAAAAGCCTACCTTTGTAACATAATTATTGAATTATGAAGGAGCACAAAGCAGGATTTGTTAATATTATAGGAAACCCTAATGTTGGAAAATCAACATTAATGAATGCTTTTATAGGCGAAAAGCTTTCTATTATTACATCGAAAGCACAAACAACTCGCCATAGAATTTTAGGAATTGTTAATGGTGATGATTTTCAAGTAATATTTTCAGATACCCCTGGAATTATAAAACCTGCATATGAACTACAAAGTTCTATGATGGATTTTGTAAAATCAGCTTTTGAAGATGCTGATGTTCTTATTTACATGGTTGAAATTGGTGAAAAAGAATTAAAAGATGAAGCCTTTTTCAATAAAATAAACAGTGCCAAAATACCTGTTTTATTACTTTTAAATAAAATAGATACATCGGATCAAGAAACTTTAGAAGCTCAAGTTAAATACTGGACTGAAAAAGTACCTAATGCTGAAATACTACCTATTGCTGCCTTAGAAAAATTTAATGTTCCAACTGTTTTTAATAGAATTATTGAATTACTGCCAGCCTCACCTGCTTTTTACCCTAAAGACCAGCTTACAGATAAACCAGAACGTTTTTTTGTAAACGAAGCTATTAGAGAAAAAATATTAATTCATTACAAAAAAGAAATTCCTTATGCTGTAGAAGTTGTAACAGAATCATTTGAAGAAGATGAAAAAATCATCCGAATTAATGCTGTTATTATGGTAGAAAGAGAAACTCAAAAAGGAATTATTATTGGTCATAAAGGTGCTGCAATTAAACGTGTAGGCCAAGAAGCTAGAAAAGATTTAGAAAAATTCTTTGGTAAACAAATCTACATTGAACTTTTTGTAAAAGTGAACAAAAACTGGCGTAGTAATGAAAACCAATTAAAGCGTTTTGGATACCAAAAAAGCTAATTTCTAAATTAAATATATTACAACAATTTAAAAGCGTACTTTTGCGCAAAATTTGAACCCTCTGTATGAGTACAATAGTTGCCATAGTAGGTCGTCCCAACGTTGGGAAATCTACGTTTTTTAATAGACTTATTCAACGAAGAGATGCCATTGTGGACTCCGTTAGTGGAGTTACGCGTGACCGTCATTATGGAAAGTCAGAGTGGAATGGTCGCGAATTTTCGGTAATTGATACTGGTGGTTATATTGTTGGAAGTGACGATATTTTTGAGGCTGAAATTGACAAACAAGTAGAGCTTGCCATTGAAGAATCTGACGCTATAATATTTATGGTCGATGTTACTGATGGAGTTACAAGTATGGATAAAGATGTTGCCAACTTGCTACGTAAAGTAAAAAAACCTGTATTATTAGCAGTTAATAAAGTTGATAATTCTATGCGTGTTAACGACGCTTTAGAGTTTTATAATTTAGGCTTAGGAGACTATTTTACTATTGCCAGTATTAATGGTAGTGGAACAGGAGAACTTTTAGATGAGTTAATTAAAGTTTTTCCTGAAAAAGTAGAAGAAACAAGAGATGATGAGTTACCTCGTTTTGCTGTAGTCGGTAGACCTAATGCTGGAAAATCTTCTTTTATTAACGCATTAATTGGAGAAGACAGAAACATTGTTACTGATATTGCCGGTACAACAAGAGATTCTATTGACACTAAATACAATCGTTTTGGTTTTGATTTTAATCTTGTTGATACTGCCGGAATTAGACGTAAATCTAAAGTAAAAGAAGATCTTGAATTTTACTCAGTAATGAGATCTGTACGTTCAATAGAACATGCTGATGTTTGTTTATTGGTTGTTGATGCCACTCGTGGTTTTGACGCTCAAGTACAAAACATTTTTTGGCTTGCAGAACGAAACAAAAAAGGAGTAGTTATACTTGTAAACAAATGGGATCTTATTGAGGACAAAGGAAGTAATACCCCTAAAGAATTTGAAGCTCATATTCGCAAACAAATAGCACCTTTTACCGATGTACCTATTGTTTTTATATCATCATTAACAAAGCAACGTTTATATAAAGCTATAGAAACTGCTGTTGATGTTTATAAAAACAGAAGTAAAAAAATAAAAACTAGTGTTATGAACGAAATTATGCTACCTATAGTTGAGCATAATTCACCACCTGCATACAAAGGTAAATATGTAAAAATTAAATATTGCATGCAATTGCCAACACCACAACCTCAATTTGTGTTCTTTTGCAACTTACCACAATATATTAGAGACCCTTACAAACGATTTATTGAAAATCAATTACGTAAAGAATTTAACTATAACGGTGTACCTGTAGATATCTACTTTAGAAAGAAATAAACAATACTTTTGTTAAAAAAATGCACTTAATCATCAATTAAATGCATTTAACTGATGTTAAAATTACGTAATTATCAACAAACTATACTAAATTCCATTTTAGACTAATATAATCTTACGTTCATCTAAAAAGTTCTTACAAAAAATACTTAAGTATTAACTTTGTAAAAAAAAGAAGATGAAATCAACATTACTTAGTTTACTTACTTTATTATTATGTGTAAATAGCTATAGTCAAGCTTACGATCTTGTGAATGTTGTTACATGGGAAGCTAATGCAAAAAGTGGAGGTCTTTTTATTGGTATAGCCCCTAATAAACATGAAGCGCAAAATGCTATTGATGAACTTAGTTTCATAAAAGAAGGAACCAAATACGAGATAGTTCATACCGAAATTAACGTATCTCCAATACTTATAAATAAAAACACTTCTGTAAAAGACGATTTTATAAGTGAACACGAATACTTAGAATATAAGTATATTTCTGAAATTGAACTTATTTCTCTTGAATACATGGAAGATGACGATTTAACTATGGCCATCTCTTTTTACACTAACGTTGTTCGTGAAAAAAACAAAGAGTTAGCAGAAAGACACTTAAAAATGTTAAAAGCTAATTATTCAAAATATATTTTTGATCACGATCCTAATGTTAAGCTTTTAACGTTTATAGAATAACACTCTCTATTAAAAAAATGCTCTAAGCTGTACATTTCCTGTATGTATAGCTCTAGACTCTTCTGATTTTCTTCCTAAATAGTCTATATTCAACTCTAAGAATTTGGTTATTTTTTTCTGAACAAATATTCTCCATGTAAAATTTGTTCCTGCACTAAGACCTTCTAATAATTGAAAACCAACATTAGAAAAACTACTTCCTTTAAAGTCATTTTCAAACCAGTCAAAACTAGCTGTAATAGTTCCTTTTTTAGCACTTGAAAAACGAAAACCAGTACCTAATTTTTGTTGTAATAAAGTTTCCTTATCCCCTATAACATTCTGCTTATCTGATATTGAATATTGAAAAAACAAGCTGGATTGCTGATTAAATAAATAACTAAGCTTAGGTTCTGCTTCTACATTAGTAATTTCAAAATTCTGAGATGAAGTAATATTTTCTGTTTCACTAAGTGTGTTACCACTAATTAACTGCAAATCAATAAGCCATGACTCTTTTATCTTATGAGCAAAAGACACTTCATGAGATTTCACATTCCTAAACTGAGAACCTGTTATTAATAAAGAATTTAATCTAGATTCAATATAATTATAGGTAGTACTAAAATGTTGTTTACCTCTATTAAAAAACAATGAATTTCTAATACTAGAGTTTAAACCTATATCATTGCTTGAATCTTTAAAAACGTTTAGTTCAATATTACTATCTTCTCTTAATGTTTTTCTATCTATAATATAAGAGACCTGGTTATAAAAATGAGAAGCAAACTTATAAAAAGAGTTTTTTGATTTCTTTAATGAAGAAAAGTTAAAACTAACTTGTTGACTATATTTATTCTGATAAGTATCTCGGAATACTTGATTAGGAAGCAAAACTCTTATAAATGTTGCTTGATCTGCAAAAACACTAATTTCAAACTCATCGAAACTTTGTATTCCATCTTCATTATAATCATTCCAAACATAAACACCATTACCCGCATCTACTTCAACAAAAGTAAAATCTTGTTGAGCAAATGTTCCTCCTTGACTCTCAAACAAAGTATTTAATTGCACTTTATTAGCAAATAAATTTTTTCGAAAAATAAACCTTGTGTTTAAATTTTTAACATCTTTTTGCTGCCTAATATCTTTTTGAGTACGGTAATTTACAAAAGCACTTAAATTTGTTGCTGGTTTATTTATAATAACCGAATTAACATAAAATGTGTTTGATTTTGTGACCCTTTGTAACTTAGAATTAAAAATACTATCATTTTCTCTATACCTATACCCTGCTTTTATATAAATATTTGTGCTATCACCTACCCCCGAATAAACCTCATACGCACTATTTCGTTGACTATTTAATGATAATTCTTGAGTTTGAATATTTTCTTCTTTATTCGATTCAAAATTAGCCTTTGCTCCTCCCCAAAACTTATTATTAGTGTATATTAAATTTGTATTCCCTCTTAAAAATTCTGTATCAAAATTAGCACCTTCACTTTCTAGATTACTAAAGTTATTTAACAACGACCATTTTTTAATATTTAACTTAGAATTTAACACATGCCTAATTCCCGCATATTGTTCTTGAAAATCTAAATATTGAAGACCATAATTTAATTGCAAAATATTAGAGTAGTTTACCCCTAAATTTACATTTGTTAATAATTGATTTTGATTAATTTCTTCATTTAAATTCCAATCTCTATCAAACTCAATATTGTAAAACCTTTCTATTCCTATAAAATTCTTATGCACAAAATCAATTGAAGTTTCTGTATTAATATTAAAACTTGATTTTTTACTTTGATAAATTTTATTATTCAACTTTACATGGGCTGCAAAACCATCATTATCTTCATCATCTAAGCTAGAAAACAAGTTTAAATCGTTTTTACTACCCGATAACTCCAACTCGACACCCAATTTATCACTTGGATTATAATACCCTTTTAAAACAGCTACCTGAAGCTTCTCAGGAGCTTTTAATAGAGTAATCGGATCATATAACCCTTGACTTACACCATCAATTAAATCTACATACTCATAAATTTGTGTTCCCCCTCCAGAATTTATTAAATTATAATCTCCGTTACCTTGACCTACATTAGAAAACAAAACTTCGAACAATGCCTCTTCAGGCGCTGAATCACCTTCAAAATAAACATATTGACTTATTCCATTAATCTCTTCTAAAGTATACAAAATAGCACCTTCTCTAAATTCTGTTTCAACAACAGAAGTTGTAACTTTTCTAGATTCATCATCTCCTGCTTCACTTAATAATTGTTTATCCGAATCATTTAGATCTTGAAGTAGTGTTTGGTTTCTCAAATCATTTTCTAAATAAACAAATGTATTAAAGCCCCATTTTTCTCCTTTTAACTTTGCTCCAGCTACCCCTAATAATCTTGAAAAATTTTGTTGACTTGTTTGATATTGCACCTCTATACGCATATCTGAGGTTATTAAAAATGTAGAATTAAAAACAACTTCTCCTGCATTATAATCTATTACGTAATCTTTATTTTGTCCTCTTTCTAGAAGCAAGCCATTAACATAGACTTTTTCACTACCCGATACTATTAAAACAAATAGCTCTCCATTATCACCAATTAATTTATAAGGTCCTTGGTTACCCTCTTGCCCTACAATAGAACTAGATGTAAAAACACCCCTAACTAACGCTCCAGAAGCATACGCTCTACCTGACACCTTTTCTCCTGAAAACTCAGTACTCAACAATATTCCTTGTAACTTTTTTGTGTAAGAAGAAAAAATACTTCCTTGTTCTGATAATTGAATATCACCAGCTCTTAAATTCCATTTTTTAGAAGAAATTTCAATAAAAACTTGATCAAATTCATCTAAGCCTTGAGAAAAACCTCCTTCTTGAATAGGTATATTAGAGTCTTGAAGAGAGGCTTTTAGTGTAATGTTTTTATTTAATTTACCTGAAATTTGTAAATCTAATTCTGAATTAAAAACTGAATTTTGATTACTCCCAATTGTTATACCTCTAGAAATACTTCCACTAGTATTTAAACCTTCTAATATTTGAAACGAAGATTTATTTTTAGCATTAGGAGTCGACAAACTATGCAACCTTGCAATACCCTTATTTACAGGTACAATAAGAGAATCACTTAAAGTGAAGTATTTTTTTGTTAAAAAACTAGGGTACTTTAAATAAGAAACGGTTAACGAATCTTCCTCAATTCGATTCGTTTGTAAATACAAAATACTTTTAGAAAAATCAATTTTGTATTTATCTTTATCTAGATCAATTGAATCTTTTATTCTTACAGAAAAAGATTCTTTTTGGATACTGTATAAATTTAGCTGAATGCTATCTTGAACTTTTACTATCTTATCTACATTTAAGTTTGCGCTAGATTGTGCAGAACACACTAACCTTAACAACACAAAACATAAAACAATAAGGCCGCGCATACAACTATTAAAACGTATAATAAAACAACCTACATTTAGTAGGAAGCAGCTTTAAAGCTACTTCCTACAAACATAATTAATTTATACGAATTAAAACATTTTAACCTGATGTGCAGATTTTAGTAAATCATTCACTGTTTTAACAGGATTAAATGTTGTTAAAGGAACTTCTACAAAAATACTTATCCATTTAGACATTGCTCCATTCCATAAACCAGGCAACTCTAACGCTTTTACAGACTTACCATTAATAGATTTATTAGTAATAAAAGCCATTTTAGGGTCTACAAATTCAGTTAAATTAAACTTTTCTCCTTTGTAGTTTCTCATTCCACAAACCAAATCAACAGGGTTAAAATGGGTTGCTTGACTTGCTATTTTTTGTTGGGTTAAAGAATCTTTATTTATTTGAGGACTCTCTATAATTTGAAGCTCCGAACGACCATGCTCATTTTTAATCCAAAATGGCCCCCCTCCAGGCTCTCCTTCATTTAAAACCATACCACAAACCCTAATAGGTCTATTTAAAACCTCAACCAAAAACTCTCTCTTATATTTATTTGAAAATTTCTCAAAATCGGATGGCATCATAATATTAAGATCCTTTTGCAAAAAATTACAAATATTTCCTAACTCTTCTTCATCAGGCATTATTTTCTCAAGTGATTCTAATATTGAAAAAACTTGATTTTGAATTAGTAGCAACTTACCAGCAAGTACTTTTTTGTATACTGTTAATTCATCTTGATACTTACGAACAACAACATTATCTATATTTTTAATAAAAACAATATCTGCATCTATAGCATTTAAATTTTCTATTAAAGCTCCATGCCCTCCTGGTCTAAATAATATTTCGCCATCCTTATTTTTAAATGGTTCATTATTTTCAGTAACCGCTATTGTATCTGTAGATTCTTTCTGAAAAGAATAAGTTATATCAAACTTTGTGTTTGTTTTCTTTTCAATTTTAGCCCTCTTTTCTTTAAACTCATTTATAAAGTTATCATGATGTTCTTTAGATACCGTAAAATGTAATCTAGCATTACCATCTTTAACTCCATATTTAGCAGCTTCATAAAGATGCTCTTCAAAAGCAGTATTAATGTTTTCTTTATATTTATGAAAAGGCAACAAACCTTTTGGGTATGCTCCATAATTAAGACCACCATGGTTCCTAAGCATTGTTTTTACAAATGCATATAATTGCTCCCCTTCAGAGAAATCTTCAAACCTAGGATACTTCTCTTTTGTTGCTTTAAATACAACTTCATAAAAAGGAAGTTTTTCAAAACCTATTAAAAACAAACGAATAGCTACTGCTTTTTCATAGTTTAAATATGAATTAATACTCTCCTTTGTAAAATCATAACTATCTAGAAATTTAAATAAATCTTTAAACATTCTAGTTGCTGCACCTGAAGCCGGCACAAACTTCACAACATCTAATCCTTTTAATTTATCATCATAAAAACGAGTTAAATCTAGTAACTCATCTGTTTCAAACTTTACTATACCCGAACCTAATTTAGCAGGTTCTCTTAACACAATAAACGGTATTCCGTTAACAAATACATTAATTTGTTCTAACACCTTTTCAACTGTTAAACCTTTAGCTGTAATTTGCTCAATATCTTTTCCTGAAATCTGCATTTGTAAACTATCTAACATAACAATTATAAATTATACTATAATCTAATATAACCAATATTAAATCTTTAACATACGAAGGTTGAAATAAACCCATTAAATTCGACAGAATACACCTCATAGAAGTTAATATCTCCTTCATAATTAATACTTGACTTTGTTTGTAGCTCATTTAAATGAAATGGAGCTACATCCATATGCTCTTTAAAACTAACACCTTTCTTGCCATACAATTTATACATAGATTCTTTTGCGCACCATATAAATGTTAATGCTTTTATTTTATTTGACATTGAATCTAAATACTCTTCTTCTTTTTTACTTATAAATTTACTAGCTATAAGTTCTATTTTATCTCTTTCTTTTTCTATATCAATTCCTACAGGTTTACTACTAAAAATTACCCCTGCATATTCATGAGAATGCGAAATAGAAACATAAACACCATCGTGTAATTTTGGCTTCCCTGCTTCTGAATATGTTAAATCTTCATCAGAATACTGTGCAATAGCTAATAAATGCCTAACACTTAAGTAAGCTCTTCTATGTATTTCTGATTTCATAGAAGCTAATCTTTCTTTTGAAACTTCGCCCAATTTTATAGGCTTTTGTAGCTCCTCTTCAGACTCGGTTATTTCCCATATTAAAACATGAGTTTCATTATCTAGAGCTATACTTTTATAAAGTGGCATTATTATTCACTGTTTAATTGAAAATAAACGTATCAATATCATTAAAAAAGCAAAACACTTCTTTAGCATTTTGTAACTTTGCATAATGAAAGCAAAGTATTGAGTTTATTTCTAAAAAAAAAAGCAAAAATGTTTTTTTACATAATAACCATATCTTTTTTCAAAGAAAATAAAATTCACCTCTGTAATTTTAAATCACAAAGTAAGACAAAAACTGTGATACAATCAGGTATCCAAGAATAACACAAAAACTATGAGTACAACTGATACATCTTATGTAGCTTACAAAGTAAAAGACATTTCGTTAGCGGAGTGGGGACGTAAAGAAATTGAACTTGCTGAAGCAGAAATGCCTGGTTTAATGTCATTACGCGAAGAGTATAAAAACGAACAACCTTTAAAAGGTGCTCGTATTGCTGGGTGTTTACACATGACAATTCAAACAGCTGTTCTAATTGAAACGTTACAAGCTTTAGGTGCTGAAGTTACTTGGAGTTCTTGTAACATCTTTTCAACTCAGGATCAAGCTGCTGCTGCAATTGCTGCTGCAGGAACACCTGTTTATGCTTGGAAAGGTATGAACGAAGAAGAATTTGACTGGTGTATAGAGCAAACTCTTTTCTTTGGTGAAGAAAAAAAACCACTAAACATGATCTTAGATGATGGTGGAGATTTAACAAATATGGTTTTAGATAGATTCCCAGAACTAGCTGCTGGAATTAATGGTTTATCTGAAGAAACTACAACAGGTGTACACCGTTTATACGAACGTGTTAAAAACGGAACATTACCAATGCCTGCTATCAATGTTAATGATTCTGTAACAAAATCTAAATTTGATAACAAATACGGATGTAAAGAATCTGCTGTAGATGCTGTTCGTAGAGCTACAGATATTATGTTAGCCGGTAAACGCGTAGTTGTTTGTGGCTATGGTGATGTTGGTAAAGGTTCTGCTGCTTCTTTTAAAGGTGCCGGTTCTATTGTAACCGTTACTGAAATTGACCCTATTTGTGCTCTACAAGCTGCCATGGACGGTTTTGAAGTTAAGAAACTTGAAACGGTTATTGGTAACGCTGATATTATTATTACTACAACAGGAAATAAAGATATCGTTCAATCACAACATTTCGAGGCAATGAAAGACAAAACTATCGTTTGTAACATTGGACATTTCGATAATGAAATTGACATGACTTGGTTAAACAAAAACCATGGAGCCTCTAAGGTTGAAATTAAGCCTCAGGTTGACAAATATACAATTGCCGGAAACGACATTATTGTTTTAGCTGAAGGGCGTTTAGTAAACTTAGGTTGTGCCACTGGACACCCTAGTTTTGTAATGAGTAACTCATTTACAAATCAGACTTTAGCTCAAATTGAACTTTGGAATAACAAAGAAGCATACGGAAACGAAGTATACATGTTACCAAAACACTTAGATGAAAAAGTAGCTAAATTACACTTAGCTAAAATTGGTGTTGAATTAACAGAATTGAGAACTGAACAAGCTGAATATATCGGTGTAACTGTAGAGGGACCATATAAGCCAGAACATTACAGATACTAAAAAAAGATAAAATAGTTTTTATAAAAAAAGCTCTTCGAATATATTCGAAGAGCTTTTTTTGTGAAATAAATTATGAATCTATTCTAGAATTAACTCTGCATATTTACAATCGTCATATTCATTAATATTTGACTCTAATAAATCTAAAGCAGCAACTCTATTTAGGCCTTGAGGAATATTTAAAACATCTCCATTAGGCAAATGAACCATTAATAACCCTTTTTTTAGCGAAGATATTTTTAATAACTCTCCATCCTTTTTCACATTCCAACTCTTATCAGTTTCTAAGTATACTAAATCAGAAGATTCTCCTTTTCTATCTCCCTTTACAATAGCTACATGAAATTTGTTTTTTGAAGCTGTAATTTCATACGTATTACCTTTACTAACAATAGTCTTTGTTTCAGA
>CAZJGP010000196.1:0-5313 GCA_964545595.1 uncultured Flavobacteriaceae bacterium
TTCGTTAGAGACGTTTAATTTTATTCTACTATAGAATGAAAAATCAAGATTTTCATATTGAAAAAAAGCACTTAAATTACTAATTCCACTTTTTTTCATTTTTTCAATACCTTTGTTATATTTTTCCTTTTTCTCTTCTAATTCCTCTAATTTAACTTGAGAAATAGAAATATCCTTTTGATATTCTTCTTTAGTTTTTACATTTATGTCTTTAGATTGACCTAGTTCTTTACTGAAAGGATGCTCTAAACCTAATCCATGCCCTATTTCATGAACAATAGAATCCACTATATTAAATGCTTTTTTAAATATATGAGAAATTCCATTTCCATGTTTAGTATACCCAGGTACTGTCCCTTTGGTTAATGTATGTGTTTCGTCAGCAAAACAAGCTTCAATATCAGGGTAATAAAAAAGATAAACTATACCTTGTTTGGGTATATTATTTGCAAAAAAATTAGTTGATTGATCATCAGAACTAACACCCTTTAAATTTAATTCAGCTTTCATCTTTTGTTCTGCTGCTTCAAATTTCAACAATTTAGCCTGAACTTTTTTATGCTCATATACATTAGTTATTTTACTAGATTCATGTGCTTTTTTTGCTTCTTTATAAGGGTTTGATGCAGTTACATCATATTTATAACGATTATTAAATTCTACCAAAAATTCTTGTACAGCTCTGTAAGTACCACTATTAAAATATACTTTGTTTTTTAAAGAAATTTTATCAGCACTTTCGGTATCATCTTTTAAAAGAAGACTGTATTGTTTTTCAATAGCTTCATTAAAACTTTCGCGCTTATCTTGTTCAAAATCTAAATATTTTTTTCCATTTATTTTTGTTAAATATTCTTTTAATTGTAATTCATTAAAATTAAAAGAATGTACCTTTTCAGATAATTCACAATTTATAAATGCCTGATTTAATGACTTGTTATTTAAATAGTTTTGTAGTTCTTCTTTTTTCACATTAGGTACTTCAGAATAGCTTAAATCATCTTTTTTAGAATCTGTTCTAACACCTAATTTAACATATACAGGCTGCACTGTTAAATTATATCTATTCTTATTTGGCACAACAATTAATTGACCTATCACTAATTTTTTACTTGTTTTAGCTGTTATGTATATAGGGTCACTAAAAGCTTGTAAACAATTAATTGTTATTGCAGTAGCATCGGTATCTAATGTAAGGCTTAGTTTTTTTGATTCTTCAATTTGTCCATTTATTTTGTTTTCTTGTGTGCCTTCTATTTCAATGCTACTAGGATCTGAACTTTGAAAATGGATGGCACCAAAATCTGGATCATCAGCTCCTTTATCCTTGTCTTCTTCTAACTTAACATATAAGGTTACCGTGTTTTTAGTATTATCTAAGTTACCTATTACATTAGGCGGATATATACTTAAATAAGGACATAAGTATTGATGATTTTTTCCAACAGTGGCTTTTTTTGTTTCAACGCCATCTAGCTTTTCATAATTAGTAGCTAAACCTTTAGCAATAACTTTTTCATTAAAACTATCAAAACCAAATTCTCCATCATAGGCTGTGTCGTCAACACCGTATTTCCCTTTAGAGTGAAATTCAGACCTATAAAAAGAAACTACAGCTGGTAAATTAGGTTTACCCAAATCATTTATTTCTAAACTATTACTTGGGTTGTCTGTTTCGTATATTTGTATCATAACTATTCTTCTATTATTTCTAAATCTACCCTCATAATATCTCCTGTAATAGAAAGGTTGCTTAAAATATCATTTTCTAAAATGGCTCCATTATATTTATAGTCATGTTCAGCATTAGATAAATCAACATTAATTATTTTACCTACTCCATTTTCTGTTTTTAAAACTAATGTTGCTTTACCATTATATTTTTCATCAACCTTATTTCTTTGTTCATCTTCAAAATGAGCAGAAACAATAACTAATTCTTCTTCAATAGTTGTAACCTCTCCTTCTTCAGGAATATTACCCCAAGGCTCAATATACTGAGCACTAGACCAACTAGCTTCAATTGCTCCTGATTTCATAAATAAAGAAAAAGTCATGGCTTCTTCTGACATGTGACTAAATCGGGTATGGAATTCCAATAAAAAAGTGTCATGGCATTTTAAAACACGTATTTTTCCGTGTCCTATTGTGGTATGTTCAATATGTACTTCTACATACTTTTTCATATTGTTTTCCATAGCCCATTCTTCAAATAACTCTTGGCGAATAGCCTCGATAACACAAGTTAACCCCACTTGCCTCGTTTTATCTGACGAAAAACCGTTGGTATTAGCTCCATTTACAAAACCATATTTGAATTCTTTTAAATTGTAGTATTCCCCATCTACAAAAAGCTTAGCTTTCATTGCCATAAAAAAGTATTTTACTTCCGTAAGGTATTATTAAATAGTATTTTATAAAATTATATTTAAGTGAGACTATTCCTACTGTAGTATTTTGACAAAAAAAAACTAATTAAGATGTTAATCTCAATTAGCTTTAAAAATTCAATTAATAACAAGAGCGAAACAAATACTCGTTTTAACACTTTGTAATCTATCTTTATGATATGTAAATATTTTTCAGAAATTTATTACACACTAGTTTTTCCTCCATTTAGCAGAAACCTCAAATACATGCTCTAATATTGACTTATCTTGATCTGTAAAATCAATCTTTCTGCGTTCCATTACTTTTTCACAAACTTCAAAAGCTTTATTGGTTTTAAAAGTTACCATTCCTGCACTACCACCCCAACTAAAACTAGGTATAAAATTACGCGGAAAACCTCCTCCAAATATATTAGAGCTAACCCCTACTACTGTTCCTGTATTAAACATAGTATTTATTCCGGCTTTAGAATGATCTCCCATCATTAAACCACAAAACTGTAACCCTGTTCTTGCAAAACCTTCGGTTTCATAACTCCATAATCGTACCTCAGCATAATTATTTTTAAGATTCGATGTATTGGTATCTGCCCCTAAATTACACCATTCTCCCAATACAGAATTCCCTAAAAAGCCATCATGACCTTTATTAGAATACCCCATAATAATTGAGTTACTAATTTCTCCTCCTGCTTTACTGTGTGGTCCAATAGTTGTTCCTCCATAAATTTTTGCTCCCATTTTAACAGTAGCATTATCACAAAGAGCAAACGGTCCCTTTATTAAAGAACCTTCCATTATCTCGGCATTTTCCCCAACATAAATAGGTCCATTTTTAGCATTTAAAACCGCGCATTCTACAACAGCACCAGGAGCTAAAAACACTTTATTATCTCCTAAAACAGTATTTGTTTTAGAAATTGGCTCACTAATTTCATCTTCCGTTAATAATTCAAAATCTGCTTTTATAGCAGCTTCATTAAATTTAAAAATATCCCACGTAGCAGTTACTTCTATGTAGTCTTCTTTAAATTCAATTACTTCAAAATTTTCTAAATCGGGTTCTTCTCCCTCTTGAACACAAAAAGCTATTAAAGCTTCATTACTATATAATGCTTGACCTACGGTTAAGTTTTTTATTACGGTAATTAAATTATCTGTTGGCAACACACTACCGCAAACAAAAGTATTTGTTTCCATTTCTACCATGGGCCATTTTTCAGACAAATACTCTTCGGTAACCGTAGAGATGGTCATGCCTAAATACTTTTCCCATTTCTCTCTAATAGTTAAAATTCCTATTCTAATATCGGCAACTGGGCGTGTATAAGTAAATGGCAATAATGCATCGCGGTACGGACCGTCAAATAAAATATAATTCATAATATAGTTTTTAGCATTACGAAAATAAGATTCTATTTAACGTAACACAACAATTAGAATACTGTTCGTTTTTAGTAACAAAAAAAGCCTTCTGGAAATCCAGAAGGCTTTTTATATAAGAAAACAACAAAATTATTTCTTGAATTTTGCGTATTTGTTTTTGAATTTGTCAATACGTCCTGCTGTATCGATAAGTTTAGACTTACCAGTATAAAATGGGTGAGATGTTCTTGAAATCTCCATTTTGATTACTGGATACTCAACTCCATCAATTTCAATAGTTTCTTTTGTGTTTGCAGTTGATTTTGTAATAAAAACATCATCGTTTGACATGTCTTTAAATGCAACTAATCTATAATTCTCTGGGTGAATACCTTGTTTCATAACGCTAAATCTTTTCGTTTTCGGATGGCAAAAATATGAATAAATTTAATTACCACAACAAAAAACTTAATATTTTTTATATAAATTTTAAAAACTCTTGAATAAATAGGTAAATGCGAATTCCTATATTTGCTTCAATTACAAAAATACATGGAAAACACTAAAAAATCAACTCTATCTTTTTTATTACCCTACGCTTTAGGCTTATTAGTAGTACGCCTGTTAATTGATACTTTAATAAAACAGTTAGAATTAGGCTATGATGGAGAAAGTTACGGTAGTTATATTTCTTTTATCATTGAAGTTGCGTTAATATTTGTCACCATCAATAATTTTAAAAAATTTCAAAACAACAATCAATTAAAATTTACCGAAGGTATAAAGATTGGTGTTGGTTTATTGTTAATTGTTGGCGTTATATTTTCAATATACTTAGTAATTCATGGCAAGTACATTGATCCTACTTATCAGGAAAGGCTAACAGAGGAAGCCATAAAAAAACTAAACACAGTTAATCCTGAAGCAAATACGGAGATGCTTAAAAAAGGACAATCAGGAAGCATAATTGGATTGTTTATATCTATATTAAAATATATATTTATTGGTGTTTTAGGAGGAATCATTAGCTCAGCCATTTTAAAAACAGAACACTAGGAAGTTATGAAGGACGTTTCCATTATTATCCCTTTATTAAATGAAGAAGAATCTATAGCAGAATTACATTCATGGATCAAAAAGGTGATGATACAAGAGAAATTAACCTATGAAATTCTTTTTATTGATGATGGGAGTACCGATAATTCTTGGGAAGCCATCAAAAAGATACAAATACAAGACGACTCAGTAAAAGCCATTCGTTTTTTAAAAAATTATGGTAAATCTCAGGCATTGCATGCTGGCTTCAAGGCCTGCAACGGAAATGTAATAATTACTATGGATGCCGATTTACAGGATAATCCAGAGGAAATTCCTGAACTGTACCGAATGATTACCCAAAAAGGGTACGATTTAGTATCTGGTTGGAAAAAGAAACGTTACGACTCTGTTCTTTTTAAAAATATGCCTTCCAAGTTATTCAATTCGGCAGCTCGTATAACAAGTGGTGTTAAGCTACACGATTTTAACTGCGGATTAAAAGCTTACAATAATACTGTAG
>CAZJGP010000197.1:0-6803 GCA_964545595.1 uncultured Flavobacteriaceae bacterium
AAAAACAAAACCACAGTCTGAATCTACATTTTCATATTTAGGAAGATCATATTTTAAACTCAGTAATCCTTTTGGTTTTGGGTATACTTCATCTTTACAACCAACAAACAACAACGAAAAAATAACAAGTATTGCTGATAAAAATTTTATTTTTTTCAAAATCTAAAGTCATTTATATTAAAAAGGCAAATCATCTTCTACTTCAGTCGATTGCTCTGGTTTATTGATTTTTTCAACATTCGTATCCACACCTGCAGAAACCCCTTCTCCTTTAGGAGTTAAAAAAGTAAAATCAATGCACTGTATCTCCGTACTATACCTATCATTACCTTTATCATCTTGCCATTTTCTTGTTTTCAAACGACCTTCTATATAAACTTTATCTCCTTTTTTAAGATATTTTTCACAAATTTCTGCCGCTTTATTCCTTACAACAATATTATGCCACTCTACATTACTTACTCTTTCGTTTGTAGATTTATTAACATAATCCTCATTAGTAGCCAAAGGAAACCTACCAATAGAGTTACCTCCTTCAAAATAAACCATTTTAACATCATCACCGGTGTGACCAATCAACATTACTTTATTTAGTGTTCCTGCCATAATATTATAATTTTTATTACTTAGTAAATTTACAAAATAGCCCCTTCATTAAAAACATAGTCTTCTAAAAATTTAGAAACAAGAACTGGCACAGGGTATTCTTTTAATTTGGCAACATCTACTTTTTGAATAGACGAATCTTTAAAACTAAATGAATTTAACTTATAAAAACTTGCATATATATGTTGATGAGATAACTTATAAGGCTTACTCAATTTCTCAATCAACTCCGCATCTTCACCTTCTTTTATCCAATCATCAGCTTTTAAAAGTACGTTAACTTCAGTTTCATCTAACAGCTTTTCACTTTCAATTAAAGGTAATTGATACATATTTTCCCAAATACCTTTACCTACACGCTGTTCTAAAAGCACCTTATCATCAGATTCACAAAATAAAAAATTAAAATAGCGTTTTCGAATTTTTATTTTTTTCAACTTTACAGGAAGCTCATTTACAACTTGATTATTAAAAGCATAACACCTTTCAAAAAACGGACACATATCACAAAGAGTATTCTTTGGGGTACACTGCAAAGCTCCAAATTCCATAATAGCCTGATTATGGGTTGCCGGATCTTCTTTATTCAACAAAGAATCTGCCAACAATTTAAACTCTTTTATTCCTTCTGATGAATTAATTGGTTTAAAAATTCCAAAAATCCGAGACAAGACCCTATAAACATTACCATCTACGACCGCTACCTTTTCATTATTTGAAAAAGATGCAATTGCACTTGCCGTATAAACCCCTACTCCTTTTAATTTAATTACATCATCAAATGATTTTGGAAAAACTCCTTCAAAATCATTCATTACCATTATTGCCGCTTTTAACAAATTTCTAGCTCTAGAATAATAACCTAAACCCTGCCAAAGTTTCAAAACCTCTTCTTCAGAAGCTTTTGCCAATACATCAACTGATGGAAAACGCTTTTCAAAAGCCAAAAAATAAGGCAAACCCTGCACTACTTTAGTCTGTTGCAATATAATTTCACTAAGCCAAATAACATATGGATCTTTTGTATCTCTCCAGGGAAGACTCCTCTTATTAACTAAGTACCAAACTGTTAATGTTTTACAAAAATTTGTATCCAATGTAATTTTATTACAAACATAAACGTTTACTTTATATAAAATAATCATTAACAGTTGATAATTTGCATTTTAAATTTATATATTTGCACTTTATTAACCCCCCATAAATAAAAAAAGAATGACAAAAGCAGATATTGTTGCTAACATCTCAGAGAAGTTAGGAATGGAAAAATTAGATGTTCAGGCCATAGTTGAAACATTTATGTCAGAAGTAAAAGATTCTTTAGAATCTGGAGATAATGTTTACCTTAGAGGTTTTGGTAGTTTTATTATTAAAACAAGAGCTGAAAAAACAGGTAGAAACATCTCAAAGAACACAACAATTAAAATTCCTGCTCACAACATACCCGCTTTTAAACCAGCGAAAGTATTTGTTGAGGGCGTGAAAGCTAATGTTGATGTAGAACTATAATTTCATTAATTAAATAAATATAAACATGCCAAGCGGTAAAAAAAGAAAAAGACATAAGGTAGCGACTCACAAACGTAAAAAACGCAGAAGAGCAAATCGCCATAAGAAAAAGTAGTCCTAGCACTACTTTTTCTTTTTTTTAAACATTTGTTCATTGAAATAGAAACACAAACCGTGTTTCATTGGAAAATCATTGTATAGTTAATACACTAACTTATATTAACTATACCTACTTTCCCTGTACAAATTTGTAACATAACTAGCGTTTAAAACGCATAAAACCTAATAACGTGAATAAGGAATTAATTATTAGGTCGGGTTCATCTACAGATTTTGCCTTACTCAAGGATGGAAAACTAATCGAACTTCACAAAGAAGAAGACAACAGTAATTTTAGTGTTGGCGATATATTTATTGCCAAAATTAGAAAACCTGTCGCAGGCTTGAATGCTGCTTTTGTAAACGTTGGCTATGAAAAAGATGCCTTTTTACATTATCATGATTTAGGACCTCAAGTTCATTCTTTAATTAAGTTCGTAAAACGTGTAAGCACAGGTAAACTTAAAGATTATTCTTTAGAGAATTTTCAAACTGAAAAAGATATTGACAAATCAGGAGTAATTACTGATATTTTCAAATCTAATCAGTCTACATTAGTACAAATAGTTAAAGAACCAATATCAACTAAAGGCCCACGTATCAGCTCTGAAATTTCAATAGCTGGTCGTTATATTGTTTTAGTTCCTTTTTCAAATAGAGTTTCTGTATCTCAAAAAATTACAAGCTCTGAAGAAAAAGATAGACTTAAACGATTAGTAAAAAGCATTAAGCCTAAAGGATTTGGAGTTATTATTCGTACTGTTGCAGAAGGCAAAAAAGTAGCAGAACTAGACAAAGATTTACAAAATCTAATAGAACGATGGAAAACAATGTGCAGCAAGCTTTACAAAGCTGAACACCCTTCAAAAGTATTAGGTGAAATGAATAGAGCATCCTCTATTCTAAGAGATGTATTTAACGATACATTTACAGGTATACATGTTGACAATGAAGAACTTTACGAGCAAGTAACTGATTATATATTAGAGATTGCCCCAAAAAAAGCTTCTATAGTCAAACACTACAAAAGTGAAGTTCCTATTTTCGAGAAATACGGAATTGAACGACAAATTAAAACAAGCTTTGGAGAATCAGTATCCATGAGCAAAGGTGCCTATTTAGTTATAGAACACACCGAGGCTCTACATGTTGTTGATGTAAACAGTGGAAATCGCTCAAACAAAGCCAGAAACCAGGAAGACACTGCTTTAGAGGTTAACATTATTAGCGCTAAAGAAATTGCTCGTCAATTAAGACTACGCGATATGGGAGGAATTATTGTTGTTGATTTTATCGACATGAATAAAGCCGAAAACCGTAAAGCTCTTTTTGAATGCTTGCGCGAAGAAATGCAAGATGACAAAGCAAAACACAAAATATTACCTCCTAGTAAATTCGGATTGGTACAAATAACGCGACAGCGTGTTCGACCTGAAACAAACATTAAAACCCGAGAAAAAAATCCAAACGGGAGCAATACGGAAGTTGAAGCACCGATTGTATTGGTAAACAAAATTGAGGTAGAACTTAAAAAACACATTAAAAAGCATAAAAAAGTGAGCATAACTGCCCACCCTTTTATCACCGCCTTTTTAACTAAAGGTATTCCATCCATCCGCGCAAAATGGTCTATGGACCACAAACGTTGGATAAAAATCTCTCCAAGAGATGCTTACACGTATTTAGAATACCACTTTCATAAAGAAAATGGAAAAACTATAAAATAATAAAAACCCGGCTAGTCCGGGTTTTTTTATGCCCGATAATTATATAATATCAATCAACTATTTTCTATTTTTGAAGAATGCAATCCGCCAAAAAATCCACAACTTATCCTGAAGCATTAAAAAAACTAGAACATTATTGCGCCTATCAAGAGCGATGCCATCAAGAAGTTGAAAAAAAATTAAACGAATATTTTCTAATACCTGAAGCTAAAGAAAAAATAATTACTCACTTAATAACAGAAAATTATTTAAACGAAACACGTTTTGCTCAAAGCTTTTCTCGCGGAAAATTCAACATTAAACATTGGGGCAAAATACGCATTGTACGCGAGTTAAAACTACGTTCGATATCTGAATACAATATTAAAAAAGGATTGCAAGAAATTGAAGAAAAAAACTACCTAGAAGCCTTCCACACTTTATCCGAAAAAAAATGGAATAGTTTCTCAAATGACTCTATTCTTAAAAACAAAAAAAAACTAATAAGTTATCTTCAATATAGAGGTTGGGAAAATTCATTAATATTTGAAAAAATAGCCGAACTTACTAAAGACTAAATAAAAAAAGCCTCCAATAAAATTGGAGGCTTTTTTTATTTACAAACAATTTAAAAACTGTCTTATTTTTTTTGAGCTTCTAAATTTCTTTCAATTTTATGCTCCGGTCTTGACCATTTTGGCTTTTCTCCTTTAGCTTCAAATTTAGACTCTGTTGCTTCTACCGTTTCTGGTTGTGCTTTTTTAACAAAAGGTTTTTGCGGGTTTAACCCTAATAATTCGAACATTTTCATGTCTTCAGCAACATCAGGGTTTGGAGTAGTCAATAATTTATCTCCAGCAAAAATAGAATTAGCACCCGCAAAGAAACACATTGCTTGACCTTCTCTTGTCATAGTAGTTCTTCCGGCCGATAAACGTACTTGTGTTTGTGGCATTACAATTCTAGTTGTAGCAACCATTCTAATCATATCCCAAATTGGAACTGGTGTTTGATCTTCTAAAGGAGTACCATCAACAGCCACTAAAGCATTAATTGGCACTGATTCAGGTTGAGGGTCTAAAGTAGACAAAGCAACTAACATACCTGCTCTATCTCCTTCTGCTTCTCCCATTCCAATAATACCTCCACTACAAACAGTTACATTTGTTTTACGAACATTACTTATTGTTTCTAAACGATCTTCAAAACCTCTAGTAGAAATTACTTCTTTGTAATATTCTTCAGATGAATCTAAATTATGATTGTAAGCATACAAACCTGCCTCTGCTAAACGATGTGCTTGGTTTTCAGTTATCATACCTAAAGTACAACAAACCTCCATGTCTAATTTATTAATGGTTCTAACCATTTCTAACACATTATCAAACTCAGGACCATCTTTTACATTCCTCCACGCTGCCCCCATACAAACACGTGAACTCCCACCTGCTTTTGCTCGTAAAGCCTGCGCTTTAACTTGCTGAACAGACATTAAGTCGTTTCCTTCAACATCCGTATGATATCTAGCTGCCTGTGGGCAGTAACCACAGTCTTCAGGACATCCACCAGTTTTTATAGACAATAATGTAGATACTTGAACCGTATTAGGATCATGAAATTCTCTATGTGTTGTTGCTGCTTCATAAAGCAACTCCATCATAGGCTTATTATAAATCTCAAGTATTTCTTCTTTCGTCCAATCGTGTCTCATTCCGCTCATAATGGGTAATTATATAATGTTCAAAAATAAGAAAATTTGAAGCATCAAATTATT
Source organism: uncultured Flavobacteriaceae bacterium (assembly GCA_964545595.1). Taxonomy (GTDB): domain Bacteria; phylum Bacteroidota; class Bacteroidia; order Flavobacteriales; family Flavobacteriaceae; genus Aquimarina. The sequence continues at coordinate 5,695 of CAZJGP010000197.1, forward strand.
TTAAATAAAGATTTTATTATGCGTTCACAATACATGTAAACTTACTTGCATTCTATTTTTTATTGCGGCAATTCTACTAAAATACTAACTGCATTCCCACCAAAACCAACAGCATTTACTAATACTTTTTTAATTCTTTTAGGCTTTTCTTTTACTGAAACAAAAGGCACTGAAATTACTTTTTGATGCTCTAGCATTAAAATAGCTAGCTCTAAACTTAAAGCTCCACTTGCCCCAAAACTATGACCAACTTTCCATTTATTTGTTGTCAAAAAAGGCACTTTATTCACAAAAACCTCATTAATGGCATTATACTCTGACAAATCTCCTTTAATAGTTCCTGGCGCGTGCATAACAATTACATCAACATCTAACAATGAATTACCTTTTAAAGCCATTTTCATAGAATCCTGAAAACAATCTGCATTAGTAGAAATCGAAATATTATGGGTTAACAATTCGGTAGCATAACCCATCCCTGTAATAACAGCTTTTGCATTAGGTAAAACACCTTTTTCTAAACAAAAAACTGCAGCTCCTTCTCCTAAAAACATTTGATTTCGCCTCTTGTCTACATCTAAAGCTCTACAAGGATAATCCGCATTATTATCTTGAGCATAAATTTTTAAGGCCTTCATTTGCGCAATTGTAAACGGCGTTAATGGTGCCTCACTACCACCTACCATAAATTTCTCAGTCAAGCCAGAAGTTAACCAAGCAACACCATTTAAAACAGCATGTAAAGCTGTAGAGCAAGTTATAGAATGACTTATTTCTGGTCCTTTTGACAGTAAATCATTAGCTATCCATGAAGATATATTACCTAATGTTGTAGTAGGCGAACTTAATGTTGATGTTTTACCTTGTTCTAAAAACTCTGTGTGGTATTCTTCAAAAAGGGCTGTAGCACCTCGAGAACTACCCATATTAATTCCAAAATGATCGCCTTTTTTCCAGCCAGCATTCTTCATAGCTTTTCTAGCAGAATAAACTGCCATTAAAACTGTTTTATCTACATTTTTATAATGCGAAACACTTTCTTTTAGCTCTTCTAACTTTTTAGAATCTGTTAAAGAAATTTTCGCTACAACTGTTTGCTCATTATTTAT
>CAZJGP010000198.1:0-4923 GCA_964545595.1 uncultured Flavobacteriaceae bacterium
CGTAGTGGACTTGTGCAATAACAAAAAATAGCTTGTGGAGCGATTGAGCGAGACCTTTGACAGCTTTTGGGCAAAGCATTTTTGATGCGCCCAAAATAATATGCACGAGCCGTAGGCGAGACTAACCTCTTTTACTACAACGCATAAAAAACCCCGAACTTTTTAATTCGGGATTTTTCTATTATGGTTTTTTATTTGGGTCTTGCCATGTATTAAATACAGAGTAAACAATTACTTTTTCTTCTATAAATTCATAAACAATCAAGTATGGAAACTTCTTTATAAATGCTTCTCGGTAAGGAGGCCTTTTTATTGCGTAATGCTCTGGATAATTAGCTACTCTCTCAATATAAAGTCTTAAGTTTTCTAAAAATCGTTCTCCTAAACCTTCTTGTTTTTCTTCGTAATAAAGATAAGCTTCTACAATTTCTTGATTGGCTTCCTCTTTAATTTCTAATTCGTATTTCATTAAGAAGCTGCGTTTCTAGCATTTTGTTCTACTTCTTGCCAACTAAACGATTTACTTTCTCCTTTTAAATGACGCTCTCTTCGCTCATCTAAAATTTTATAATGTGATTCTGATAATGTAAATTCTTCTTCTCGGTAACTTTCCATAACAGCTTTTACCATTTTCAATAGGCGTTCATCTGCTGTACTTACATACTCCGATATCAAGTTTCTTAACTCTAAAGCTCCCATAACATTCATTTTTACATTCATAACAAAGATAATTTATATTTATTTGATTTTATTTTTTTAACTAAACGGATGATAATTATTTACGGTTTCATGCAGACTTTCTAAATCATCTTGCACGTATTTTTCTGTAGAACTTATGTATTTATGTCCTGCTAAATATTGAGCTTTTCGTAAATTATATTGCTTTAACCAACTAACTATTACACTAGTTCTAATTTGGTTTATACCCGTAAAACTATTATTGATTTGTTTTAGTTCCTTTACGAGTTTATTCAGCGTATTATGAAGCTTAAAACTTTTACCTATTGGTAATAATAATTGTTCTGTGTTTTTATTGGTATGCTTTAAAATTTTAGGTCTAATTTCATTTATGTATTCCATAAATTCCATGAGTTGCCAAGGTTTTAGCTCCATTTCTCTAATGTTACTTTTCTTTGTGCCTGGAATGGTAATTTTGCCTTTGTAGAGTTCTATATTTTCAACTTCTAATAATTGTAAATCTCTTGTATTTAATCCTTGATAAACTAATAATCCAACAATGATTTTATTTCGTTTTTTAGCTAATAAAGTAGATTGTTTCTCATTGTAACTGTAATACAAGTCTTCTAATTCCTCGAACTCTAAAAAGTTCTTAATAATGGTTTTTTCAACGCCTTTTATATTCAGTTCTTTAATGATATTCTGTTCCCTGTAATTTTCTTCTACTAAGTAATCAAAATAAATTTTTAAATTACCAATGTATGTTTTTAATGTTCTTGCTTTTAGGTTGCCTTTTTTTAAGTGTTTTATGTATTCTAAAAAGTTTTTATAATCAATAGTTTCGGGTGTTGTTCCATATATTGCGCACCAGTTTTCGAACCTAATAAGACTTCTTTGGTATGTTAGTATAGTTTTGCTGTGATAACCGTTTTTCTCTAAGTAATGCTCGTATGTTTTCATTGCCTGTTGATTCTAAAAAATGAGTATAGATTTGTGTAGATTCTAAAGATGCATGACCTAAAAAAGTACTGATATGCTCTATGTCTGCGCCTTTTTCTAATAAGTGTGTAGCAATACTGTGGCGTAAACTATGAAGTGTAATATTTCGATTTTCCAAGTCTTTATTTCCTGTTGCTTTTATGATTTTTTCTAATCGATTAGCAAAGCTTTTTCCTTCTAACCTATTACCTCTATAATTGATAAATAAGGCTTCGGTTTCTTTGTAATTATAAAATTCCGTTCTGCAATCAAATAAATAATATTCTAGTATTTGTAAGCTGTGTTTATTCAGAGGAACAAACCTTTCTTTATAGTTTTTTCCTTTCCGTACAAATAAGCGTTGTTTATCAAAAAGAATATCTTTTACATCTAAATGTACGAGTTCATTTCGGCGTAATCCACAACTATAGGCGCATATTAAAATGGCTTTATCTCGATGTCGTATTTTATCACTCGTATTACTGTAATTTGTAGCTTCAAACAATTGTTTTATTTCATCTTGATTCAGCACATTTAAACTATCCTTGTCTTCTTTTTCTTCATATTTTAAATGAATATTGATGCCTTTGTGATTATGACTTTTTAAGTATTCTCTGAACTTATATAATGCTTGTTGGTGTTTGTTTAAATGTCCTTTGCTAATTCCGCCTTCTCGTCTTTGGTTGGGACGTTCTTTTAAATATTGGTAGTAATCAAGAACGGTTTGTGTATCGATTGTATTTAAATCGCTGTGTCCGTGGCACTCTAAGTAATTAAAAAACTCTCGTAAGTGAATTGGCAGCTTATAAACTGTGGTTTCTGCATAACCTAAAACATCCAACCAGTCTTTAAAAGACAGTAATAAGGCTTTGTAACTTTGATCTCTGATTGGTAAATTTTTCATTGGGTATGTGTTTTCTAAGTTTCACTTGTGAGTTATACTTAACTACCTAATTCCTTTTTAATTAACCTCGCAAATTATTAGTTGCGAGTTGCTTGCGAGGTTGCGACTTCTATTTGAACAATACAGAGATTTAAAGCATTGTTTATCTGTTCTTTGAGATTTGAGTATTCATCTATATCAACAATTTCAAAACAGTAACTTTTGGTTTTAGCTTTCTTGATTCTACGTATATAATCTTCTGCTAATAATTGTTTGTTGTAATTGCGTAACGTACTTTCTTTTACTCGTAAATTTCTTCGGATTTCAGAGTTTGTAAAAGTGGTTTGATTGTTCTCTTTGAGATACTTTTTCAAGTTTTCTAAGTGATTGCGTACTGCTCCTGTTATTGTATCACTCTTTCGTAACAACACTTCAACAATAAGTTCATTAGCCTCTTGAATATCTTCAATTGTGGTTTCGATATACATTTCGCCTGTTAGTTCATCTGTTTTTTGTTCTCTTTGATATTGTTTATAGAATGTAATCGCTTCTATAAATTGTAAATAATGTGAGTTAGTTCTTCTTTGTTTAAATACACTTTTTGGTAATTCTAAATATTCAGCAAATGGATTGATTACTTTTATAGGTTTCAAGATTCGTTGAACATTTTGGAGAATCTCTGCTGATAAAAGCTGCTCTTCTTCGTTTAGTTTTCCGGCACTTATTAAGCGTTGGTAATCCATTATCCGTTTGTCTTGTTCCTCACTTTCATCAATGTATAAAAGGAAACTTCTATTTGAATTATCTTCATAAATACTTTCTTGTGTAGTACATCCTGCAACACTTACAGGGCCTTCCACCGTTAAATGGATTGTTTTTGTTGTGCCTTTACGGTCTTTATGAACAACCGTTTTGGTAATGCGTTTTTTAGATTGTAATTCTCGTAATGGATATAGCACTGATTCTGCTCCGTCTAAATCTTCTATTAAAATAAGCTTGTGTTGTAATTCTGTACGGTTGAAGTAATAAAAAGCATTAGCCGATAACACCGTAATTTCTACTTTTTCTTCTTGTGGTATAAGTTCGGCAACTTTAGATTGTAAATGTGTTTTACCAACACCCGAACTTCCTAAACTGATGCAATGTAATGGATTGTTGGTTTTTCTACTTGTAAATATCAAGTACATTAACAAGCGATTGGTGTGTTCGCCTATTACTCCACTTTTACCAATAAGTTCGTTTGTCTTTTCTAATAAGTTCTTAGATTTCAAAAATACCTCTGCGGCTCGCAGCTCTGTAGCTGTGAGTGATTTTTTATAAGGCTTGTTTAATTCTGTTTGCTTTTCAGTGAGTAAAAATCTGTAGTTTTCTAACTCTCGTGTGAGTTCTTGTAATGTTTTACGAATAACACTTGTACCAATTTCTAAACGCTCCGCACATTTACGTACTAACTTTTCTAATTGATTATCATTATACAGATCGATACTTTGACGTAATATATTTAATACGGCTTTTGTTTTGGTTAACTTCTCAATACTCAACGTAACTCGTAAACTCTCCAACTTGTTTAATTGTAAACCACCTAAAATGTGTAATTCTAAATCTTTGGTTTTGTAGATATAGTTGTTGGGATTGGAAGTGTTGAGATTGTTCATAAGTTTTACAAATTTTCTTATTTGAAGCAAATATATCAAATAAGATATATCTTTGCGTTTCTAATATGAACTTTTTATTAACTACACGACTTTAAAAAACTCAAAAACAGTATCACATATGTTACATTTACATTAAATACCATCCTTTTTGTTATATGAATTTAGGAAACAGAATAATAGAACTACGCAAAAAAGCAAAACTCTCACAAAGTGAATTAGCTGCTAAAATTGATATCTCCTATCCACAAATGAGTAGATATGAAATTAAAGAAGTACAACCACCTGCTGACGTTTTAAAACGTATGGCTGATGTATTTGGCGTTTCTATAGATTTTTTAGTAAATGGTACTATTGAAGAAAAAGCAGGCAGTATACTACAGGATAATGAGCTGCTCTCACAGTTTAAAGAAGTGGAACAGATGAATGAAGATGACCGTAGTACCATTAAAAAGCTTATTGACGCTTTTATTACCAAACGTAAAATTCAAAAACTTGCACAATAAAAAAGCTACCTAAATTTTACCTTAGATAGCTTTTTAATAATATAAATACTTTCCCTTATTCTCCTTGTTTGGGTTCACGAGCGGAACGCTCGCGCCAGCCTTTAGATTAGCATTATAATTATTTTATGATTAAATTTTAAAAAGAACGGAGTGAACTTTCGGCGCCAGCTAGCATTTCAAAAGAGCCATCCCCCGTATTAGTCTCCGTTCCTTTTTCAAGTTACTT
>CAZJGP010000199.1:0-6060 GCA_964545595.1 uncultured Flavobacteriaceae bacterium
CAATTACAAGATCTAGAAAAACGAATATTAACATCGGCAACACAAGGAGTTGAAATTCCTGAATTTGTACGTGCTAATAAACCAACTGTTGTAAATTATTTAGGAACTATAACTTCTAAATTAAAACTTAAAACAGTTATCTCACCAGATAAAGACAAACTAAAAACATTAGTACAATTAATTAAACATATTGGTAATACACAGGGTATTATTTTCTGTAATTTAAGAAATAGTATTCAAGGGGTAAGTACTTATTTAGAGGATCATAAAATTAGTCATGGTTGTTTTAGTGGCGGAATGGAACAAAAGGATCGCGAGCGTTCATTAATTAAATTTAGAAACGGAACGAGCCAAATATTAATAGCAACAGATTTGGCAGCAAGAGGTATTGATATTCCGGAAATGAAATATATTATTCATTACGAATTACCGTTATATGAAGAAGAATTTATTCATAGAAATGGACGTACAGCTCGAGTTTCGGCAGATGGTACAGCTTATGTTTTGAAATGGAAAGACGAACGTTTACGTGACTTTATAACAAAATCTGAAATAGCAGATATTTCTAAAGAGGCAAATGATGCGCCTATTAAATGGTGTACTTTATTTATTTCGGGAGGAAGAAAAGATAAAATATCAAAAGGTGATATTGCTGGTTTGTTTTTTAAACAAGGAGAAATAAAGAAGGAAGAATTAGGGGTTATTGAATTAAAGCAAGATTGTGCATTTGTATCAGTACCCACAACTATTGCAAATACTTTAATAGATAAAGTAAATAATACTCGTTTAAAGAAGAAGAAAGTTAGAGTAACTATTATATAATTAGGAGCTACTAACAATTAATAAAAGATTATGAAACGTATTGCACAATATAAAAAGTTATTTGCTGTAGAAGGTGAACTAGAGCTAAGACAACTAAAAAAAACATACCGTAATTTAGTTAAAGAATGGCATCCTGATAAGTTTTTAGAAGGAGATGCAAAAAAGGAGGAAGCAGAAGAAATGAGTCGTAAAATTATAGACGGTTACCATTTTTTAGTAAGTATAGCACCTGAAACTAAAGAGGCTAATTTAGAAGAATATAAAACCGATGTGGAATCTGGTTTAGTAGATTTTGAACACAAAAATGTACGTTTAGAAGTTACTTTTGGTAATGGAGCTACTTATGAATATTTTGGAGTTCCTAAAAATATTTTTATAAAACTTATAAATTCTGATAAAAGACAACGTTTTGCAAAACGAAGTATTTTTAATTCGTATTTATATAGAAAATCTGAAAAGGAAATAGACGCATAATCCGATTTATAGCCTTAACTATTATTTAAATTTAGCAAAGAAGTTTTCTTCTACTTAAGTAAAATTTTATAACACATTAAATTATGTCAACAACATTTTCAGCATTAGGATTAAAAACAGAAATTCAAAAAAGTTTAAATGCTTTAAAAATTTCTGTACCAACAGATATTCAAAAAAAAACAATTCCGGTTGTTTTAAATGAAACTAACGATGTTGTTGCATTAGCTAAAACAGGAACAGGTAAAACTGCTGCTTTTGGTTTGCCTTTATTACAATTAGTGGATGTTAGTAATACTAATATTCAAACAGTCATTTTAGCTCCAACAAGAGAACTTGGCCAACAAATACATGCTAATTTAGAGTCTTTTGCTACTAACTTACCTGATGTTAAAATTGCCGTTGTTTGTGGTGGTGTACCTATAAAACCACAAATAGAAGTTTTAAAAAATACAACACATATTGTTGTTGCTACCCCAGGGCGTTTAGCCGATTTAGTTAAACGAGAAGTTATTAATATTAAGAATATAAACCATTTAATATTAGATGAAGCTGACGAAATGTTAAGTGCTTTAAAGGATGGTTTAGATAGTATTATGCCCGAGTTACCAAAAAGTAGAAGAACATTACTTTTTACAGCAACTTTACCTGGAGCAGTTAAACAATTAGTGCAAAACTATATGAACAACAAAAATATTGTTCATATAGAAGCTAATATGGAAACAGTAGGGCATCAAGGAATTGATCATCAATATTTAGTAGTAGAGCCTATTGAAAAATTAGAAGTGTTACTACATTTTTTAAACACTAAAGAAGGACAACGAGGAATTATTTTTTGTAAAACTAAAGCAGCCGTTAATAAGTTAGCAAAAAATTTAGCTATAAATAAGTTTTCGTCTAGTGGTTTACACGGAAGTCTTTCTCAAGGAATTAGAGATCGCGTAATGGGACAATTTAGAGAAGGTAACATAGATATTTTAGTAGCAACAGATTTAGCTGCTCGTGGTATTGATGTTAAAGAGATTTCTTATGTTGTAAATTACCATTTACCAGATACTTTTGAGGCTTATGTTCACCGTAGTGGTAGAACAGCTAGGGCAGGAGCAAAAGGACTTTCGTTAACAATACTACAACAAGAAGAAGTACAAGATATTCCGGAGTTTGAAGATGAGCTAGGAGTTAAATTTAAAACCTACAAAAAGGCTAGTGCTGAAAGTATTGAAGAAAATAATACGTTATTGTGGGCTAAAAAAATATTTAAGACTAAACCTAATCATGATATTTCTAATGAGTTTAAAACAAAAGTAAAAACAGTTTTTCATCATTTAACTAAAGATGAGTTAATAGAAAAGCTTTTAGCTAATCATTTAAGCTCTAAAAGTTTAAAATTAGACACTCAAAGTAAAAAAAACATTAAATAATTTGTTTTAATTAAGATATTTAGTTGTTTATTCAAATATTAGAGGCATATTTGTATTAGTAAAAATATATATTAAATTACATTACAATGGGTAGAGGAACAGTAAAATTTTTCAACGACACTAAAGGATTTGGATTTATCACTGAAGAAGGTGCAGACAAAGATCATTTTGTACACATCTCAGGATTAATCGATGAGATCCGTGAAGGTGACGAGGTTGAATTTGACCTTAAAGAAGGAAACAAAGGATTAAACGCAGTTAACGTAAAAGTTATCTAGTAATATACTTTCAATGTTTACCAAAAAAGGCTCGTCTTAAGACGAGCCTTTTTTGGTAAACATTGAAAGTATATTACTAGATAACTTTTACGTTAACTGCGTTTAATCCTTTGTTTCCTTCTTTAAGGTCAAATTCAACCTCGTCACCTTCACGGATCTCATCGATTAATCCTGAGATGTGTACAAAATGATCTTTGTCTGCACCTTCTTCAGTGATAAATCCAAATCCTTTAGTGTCGTTGAAAAATTTTACTGTTCCTCTACCCATTGTAATGTAATTTAATATATATTTTTACTAATACAAATATGCCTCTAATATTTGAATAAACAACTAAATATCTTAATTAAAACAAATTATTTAATGTTTTTTTTACTTTGAGTGTCTAATTTTAAACTTTTAGAGCTTAAATGATTAGCTAAAAGCTTTTCTATTAACTCATCTTTAGTTAAATGATGAAAAACTGTTTTTACTTTTGTTTTAAACTCATTAGAAATATCATGATTAGGTTTAGTCTTAAATATTTTTTTAGCCCACAATAACGTATTATTTTCTTCAATACTTTCAGCACTAGCCTTTTTGTAGGTTTTAAATTTAACTCCTAGCTCATCTTCAAACTCCGGAATATCTTGTACTTCTTCTTGTTGTAGTATTGTTAACGAAAGTCCTTTTGCTCCTGCCCTAGCTGTTCTACCACTACGGTGAACATAAGCCTCAAAAGTATCTGGTAAATGGTAATTTACAACATAAGAAATCTCTTTAACATCAATACCACGAGCAGCTAAATCTGTTGCTACTAAAATATCTATGTTACCTTCTCTAAATTGTCCCATTACGCGATCTCTAATTCCTTGAGAAAGACTTCCGTGTAAACCACTAGACGAAAACTTATTTATAGCTAAATTTTTTGCTAACTTATTAACGGCTGCTTTAGTTTTACAAAAAATAATTCCTCGTTGTCCTTCTTTAGTGTTTAAAAAATGTAGTAACACTTCTAATTTTTCAATAGGCTCTACTACTAAATATTGATGATCAATTCCTTGATGCCCTACTGTTTCCATATTAGCTTCTATATGAACAATATTTTTGTTGTTCATATAGTTTTGCACTAATTGTTTAACTGCTCCAGGTAAAGTTGCTGTAAAAAGTAATGTTCTTCTACTTTTTGGTAACTCGGGCATAATACTATCTAAACCATCCTTTAAAGCACTTAACATTTCGTCAGCTTCATCTAATATTAAATGGTTTATATTCTTAATATTAATAACTTCTCGTTTAACTAAATCGGCTAAACGCCCTGGGGTAGCAACAACAATATGTGTTGTATTTTTTAAAACTTCTATTTGTGGTTTTATAGGTACACCACCACAAACAACGGCAATTTTAACATCAGGTAAGTTAGTAGCAAAAGACTCTAAATTAGCATGTATTTGTTGGCCAAGTTCTCTTGTTGGAGCTAAAATGACTGTTTGAATATTAGTATTACTAACATCCACTAATTGTAATAAAGGCAAACCAAAAGCAGCAGTTTTACCTGTTCCTGTTTTAGCTAATGCAACAACATCGTTAGTTTCATTTAAAACAACCGGAATTGTTTTTTTTTGAATATCTGTTGGTACAGAAATTTTTAAAGCATTTAAACTTTTTTGAATTTCTGTTTTTAATCCTAATGCTGAAAATGTTGTTGACATAATTTAATGTGTTATAAAATTTTACTTAAGTAGAAGAAAACTTCTTTGCTAAATTTAAATAATAGTTAAGGCTATAAATCGGATTATGCGTCTATTTCCTTTTCAGATTTTCTATATAAATACGAATTAAAAATACTTCGTTTTGCAAAACGTTGTCTTTTATCAGAATTTATAAGTTTTATAAAAATATTTTTAGGAACTCCAAAATATTCATAAGTAGCTCCATTACCAAAAGTAACTTCTAAACGTACATTTTTGTGTTCAAAATCTACTAAACCAGATTCCACATCGGTTTTATATTCTTCTAAATTAGCCTCTTTAGTTTCAGGTGCTATACTTACTAAAAAATGGTAACCGTCTATAATTTTACGACTCATTTCTTCTGCTTCCTCCTTTTTTGCATCTCCTTCTAAAAACTTATCAGGATGCCATTCTTTAACTAAATTACGGTATGTTTTTTTTAGTTGTCTTAGCTCTAGTTCACCTTCTACAGCAAATAACTTTTTATATTGTGCAATACGTTTCATAATCTTTTATTAATTGTTAGTAGCTCCTAATTATATAATAGTTACTCTAACTTTCTTCTTCTTTAAACGAGTATTATTTACTTTATCTATTAAAGTATTTGCAATAGTTGTGGGTACTGATACAAATGCACAATCTTGCTTTAATTCAATAACCCCTAATTCTTCCTTCTTTATTTCTCCTTGTTTAAAAAACAAACCAGCAATATCACCTTTTGATATTTTATCTTTTCTTCCTCCCGAAATAAATAAAGTACACCATTTAATAGGCGCATCATTTGCCTCTTTAGAAATATCTGCTATTTCAGATTTTGTTATAAAGTCACGTAAACGTTCGTCTTTCCATTTCAAAACATAAGCTGTACCATCTGCCGAAACTCGAGCTGTACGTCCATTTCTATGAATAAATTCTTCTTCATATAACGGTAATTCGTAATGAATAATATATTTCATTTCCGGAATATCAATACCTCTTGCTGCCAAATCTGTTGCTATTAATATTTGGCTCGTTCCGTTTCTAAATTTAATTAATGAACGCTCGCGATCCTTTTGTTCCATTCCGCCACTAAAACAACCATGACTAATTTTATGATCCTCTAAATAAGTACTTACCCCTTGAATACTATTTCTTAAATTACAGAAAATAATACCCTGTGTATTACCAATATGTTTAATTAATTGTACTAATGTTTTTAGTTTGTCTTTATCTGGTGAGATAACTGTTTTAAGTTTTAATTTAGAAGTTATAGTTCCTAAATAATTTACAACAGTTGGTTTATTAGCACGTACAAATTCAGGAATTTCAACTCCTTGTGTTGCCGATGTTAATATTCGTTTTTCTAGATCTTGTAATTG
>CAZJGP010000200.1:0-6019 GCA_964545595.1 uncultured Flavobacteriaceae bacterium
TTATTTAAGTATTAATTACACTGCAAAGATACAGTCGTTATAAGTTTATTATTGACTCCATATTTACCACTATTAATACTATATTAACCTCAATTACTCAATTAAAACAATATTAAATCAATTAAGAATCTTTAAAAACTGTTAAACTCATATAAAAACAGTTATTTTTTAAATCATTTATAAAAAAACTGTTACTATTTTAAAGAAAAGTGTAAAAAAACAACAATACTTTAAATGGTTACCTTATTTTTAAACTACTCTAAATAAGAAAACTAACTAATGATACAAATAAAAGATCTGCATAAGTCTTATAAGATGGGGAATAACTCTCTTCATGTTTTAAAAGGAATTAATTTTAATGTAGAGCAAGGTGAATTAGTTTCTATAATGGGATCTTCGGGGTCAGGTAAATCGACTCTTTTAAATATTTTGGGAATATTAGATGAAGCTGATAAAGGCTCTTATACTTTAGATGGTAAAGAAATTAAAAACCTTAACGAAAAAATAGCCGCTAACTATCGTAATAAATTTTTAGGCTTCATTTTTCAATCTTTTAATTTAATAACCTATAAAAATGCATTAGACAATGTTTCTTTACCATTATATTATCAAGGAGTAAACCGTAAAGAGCGCGAAGAAAAAGCACTTCATTATTTAGATAAAGTAGGTTTAGCCAATTGGGCCAATCACCTTCCTAATGAATTATCAGGGGGTCAAAAACAGCGTGTAGCAATTGCACGTGCTTTAGCATCGGATCCAAAAGTATTATTGGCCGATGAGCCTACAGGGGCTTTAGACACTAAAACCTCTTACGAGGTAATGGAACTTATACAACAAATTAACGAAGAGGGTAAAACTATTCTCATTGTAACCCATGAACCTGATATTTCACAAATGACAAAGCGTATTGTCGATTTAAAAGATGGCCTTATAATTAACGATACACGCATTCAACCTATAAAAGCTAGTGCACATGTTTAACCTAGAACGTTGGCACGAAATTTTTGAAGCCATCTCTAAAAATAAATTAAGAACTTTTCTTACCGGTCTTTCTATAGGTTCAGGAGTACTTATTTTAATATTACTTTTAGGAATATCTGATGGTTTAAAAAACGGCATTCAAAAACAGTTTGAAGATGATGCTGCTACAAAAATAAATTTTTGGGGAAGTAGAACTTCCAAAGAATATAAAGGTTTAAGTATTAACCGTAAAATTGAATTAACTTTTGAAAACTACTACTATATAGTTAATAGATATATTGATGAAATTGAGTATAAAACCTGCCGATATAGTAAATGGGAATTAACTAGTAATTATAAAGAAAAAACTGGTAATTATTTAGTTCGTGGTGTTATGCCAGGTATGCAATTTATACAAAATGCAAGTATAAATGCTGGCCGTTTTATTTCTGAAAAAGATATGATTGATAACCGAAAAGTTGTCGTTTTAGGACAATATGTAGCTAGAGACTTTTTTGGAGATTATAAAGATGCTATTGGTAAAAACATGACCATAGACAACATTAACTATAAAGTTATTGGTGTTTTTTCAGACCCTGGTGGAGAACGTTCCGAATCTATAATGTATGTACCAAATACTAACATAGTACAAATGTATAGCGACCCAACTAATGTTGGTAGTTTTATATTTACGCTTAATAAAGAAGATGATTTTGAAACTGCTAACAATAAAGCAAACCGATTTATTGATCAATACACTGCTTACTTAAAAAAATCACATAACGTACACCCCAATGATATAAAAGCAATACAATCTAACAATACGTTAGAAGAAGCTAAAAAATTCTTAGACCTAGCTAAAATGATTAATATTTTCTTTTGGGGTGTAGGTATTTTAACATTATTAGCCGGTATTGTAAGTGTTAGTAATATAATGCTAATAGTAGTAAAAGAACGTACTAAAGAAATTGGTATTCGAAAAGCTTTAGGTGCACAACCAAAAGCTATAGTAGGCATGATTCTTCACGAGTCCATTTTTGTTACTAGCATATCTGGTTTTCTAGGTTTATTTATGGGTATTGGTATTTTAATAGCAATTTCTCCTTTAATAGACACTCCTTTTATTGCTAAACCATGGGTTGGTTTTGGAACCGGAATTTCTATTGTTTTAATTATAATTTTTGCTGGAGCAATAGCTGGTTTTATTCCTGCTAGGCATGCAGCTCAAATTAAACCTATTATAGCTTTAAGAGATGAGTAGATTATTTCAAAAAGACTTCTGGAAAGAAATAATAGCTTCGCTAACCTCTAACGGTTTTCGAACTATTATAACAGGCTTATGCGTATTATGGGGCATTTTTATCTTAATACTACTTTTAGCTGCTTCAAAAGGTTTAGAAAATGGTGTTAAAAGAAGTTTTGGAGGCATTGCTACAAATAGTGTTTTTGTTTGGGCTAAAGCAACTACCAAAAGCTACAATGGTCTTAGTAAAGGGCGCGAAATATCTTTTAACTCTAAAGATACCGAAGTTATAAAGAATGAAATTGATGGTTTAAAAACAATATCTCCAAGAAATAAAGCTGGTGGCTTTGTTGGTTCTAGTGCTGTTACTCGTGGTTTAAACGAAGGTGCTTTTGAAACCTATGGCGACTACCCTGAAATTAGAAAACAGCTATCATTAAGTTTATTACAAGGTAGATTTATTAATTACGGCGACATAAAAGATAACCGAAAAGTAGCTGTTATTGGAGTTGGTGTAAAAAATGAATTATACGAAAAAGGAGAAACTGTAATAGGCACTTATATTAAAGTTGATGGCATCAGTTTTAAAGTAATTGGAGTATACAACAAACCTAATGCTCCTGCAGAAGTTAAACAAGATGAAGAAAGTAAATTACATATACCTTTTACCACTTTTTGCCAAGCTTATAACACCGGAGATACCGTCCGTTTTTATTTTATAACTGCAAAAGATGAATACTCAATTAGTAATATAAAAGAAAATATTTTTGCTCAATTAAGAAAGAATAACAACATACACCCTGAGGATAAAAGAGCTATTGGCCAGTATGATTTATTTGAAGAATTTAATGAAATAAATCAGCTTTTTACCGCCTTAAATTTCGTTTCCTTCTTTGTTGGTTTCCTTGTGCTCCTTTCAGGAATTATAGGTATAAGTAACATTATGCTTATTGTAATTAAAGAACGTACAAAAGAAATTGGAGTTCGCAGAGCATTAGGTGCTACTCCTGGCGATATTAGAACACAAGTATTAACCGAATCTGTATTCTTAACACTATTATCTGGTATGGCTGGTATTGCCTGTGCTGGAGGAGTCATTTTCATAATAAATGTATTATTAGACAACTTTGGAACTAATGAAACTTTATTTGTTAATCCTTCTGTAGATATTAACACATTAATTATATCCTTATTATTACTTGTCTTTTGTGGTTTATTAGCTGGGTTAATTCCTGCACAAACTGCAATTAAAATAAAACCAATCGAAGCACTTAGAACAGAATAACACCATACCATGAAAAACTCAAAAACTATTTTAATCCTAAGTTTTATTGTTGTTGCCTTTATAGCAGCTCTAGTATATTTTTGGAAAACAAATAACAAACCACCTATTACATACGACACCAAAACTGCCGAAAAAGGATCTATTTTTTTAAAAACACTTGCAACTGGTAGTATTATACCCGATGAAGAAGTTTCTATACGTCCAAATATTTCAGGGGTAATCGATAAAATTTATGTAGAAGCTGGCGATAAAGTTAAAATTGGAGATCGTATTGCCACTATTAAAGTAATACCAGATATTTCTAGTTTACAAGCTTCACAGAACGGAGTTGCAAGAGCTAAAATTGACTTAGATAATCAAAAAAAAATATTTGCTCGCCAACAGCAGCTATTTGATAAAGGGGTAATATCTGCTAATGCTTTTGATATTAGTAAAGCCACTTTCGATCAGTCGCAACAAGCTTATAATTCTGCTAAAGAAAATTTTCAAATTGTAAAAACTGGTACTACTCGTGGATTAAGTAAACTAGCACAAACAGTAATTAAAGCAACTACTAACGGAATAATTCTAACTATTCCTGTAGAAGAAGGTATGCAGGTTATACAAACCAATAATTTTAACCCTGGTACCGAAATAGCTACAATTGCAGATATTTCTAAAATGATTTTTAATGGAAAAATTGACGAAAGTGAAGTTGGAAAAATTAAAGAAGGTATGCCGTTAAAAATTTCTATTGGTGCCCTACCTAATAAAGAGTTTGGTGGTAGCTTAACTAAAATTGCTCCTCAAGGTATTAAAGAAAATGGAGCCGTACAATTTGACATTGAAGCCAGTATAAGTTTAACTATTAATGATTTTATTAGAGCCGGACTAAGCGCCAATGCTTCTATTATCTTAGATAAAGCAGAAGATGTTTTAACTATAAAAGAATCATTATTACAGTACGATAAAAAAACTAAAAAACCATACGTAGAAGTTGCTATTGGCGATCAAAAGTTTGAAAGAAAAGATATTCAATTAGGCATTAGTGATGGAATAACTGCTGAGGTTAAAAGTGGTATTAATGAAACTGAAAAAATTAAAGTTTGGAACTCTATTAAAACTCCTAAGAAAAAGAAATAGACCATGAAAAACACAATAACACTCACTATTATTGGGCTTATTTTTTCTTTAGGAAATGCGCAAGAAAAATTATGGAGTATTCAAGATTGTATGGATTATGCCATAACCAATAACCTTCAAATACAACAGCAGTCATTATTAGAACAAGAAGCTGAACTAAATATAAAGGATGCCAAAGGTGCTTATTTACCTGATTTAAATGCATCGGCTACAAGAACCTGGAATGAAACCAATAATCTTTCTTTCCGTAACTCTGATTATTTTGTAAACACCTCAATTCCTATCTTTAATGGTTTTCAAAACAAAAACACCCTTAAATCTCGTAAGCTTGAAAAGTCTGCTAACCAATTAATAGTTGCTTCAGCTAAAGATGATATTCGCATTAATATTGCCACAAGTTATCTACAAATTTTATTAGCCAAAGAAAATCTAGCTTTATTAAAAAAGCAATATGATATTACTAAAAAACAAATAGAATTAACTACAAATTTAGTAGAAGCTGGTACAAACCCAAAAGGTGATTTATTAGACCTAAAAGCTGTTGCTGCAACCGATTTACAAAATATAATAACTGCAGAAAACAATGTGAATATTGCTACTATTAATGTAAAACAATTATTAAACCTTCCTTTTGAAAGTTCTTTTATTACCGAAGATATCGAGGTAAGTTTTAAAGAAATTGCTTTACTAGACAAACCTATAAATGAAATTTTAAATAACGTTTTAACAACTAGAAACGAAATAAAATTAGCTCAAGAAAATATTAATATTGCCGACCAACAAGTACAAATTACTAAAGGAAGTTATTTACCTATTATTACTGGTTTTGCCAGTGTAGGTAGTTCTGAAACTAATGAGTTTGTACAATTAAGTGATAACTTTAGGTTTAGATATGGTCTTAATTTAAATGTTCCTATTTTTAATCGTTTTGCTACTAAAAATGCTGTTTCTAGAAGTAAAGTAAATAGCTTACGTACTCAAAATGAATTGGAACAAGCTAAATTACGTTTAACACAAAACGTATATCAAACCTATTTAGATGCAAAGGCTAGTAAAAAATCATACGAAGCTGCACAAGTTGCTGTAGAAGCTCAAGAATTAGCTTATGAATACGCACAAAACAGGTATCAATTTGGAACAAGTAATTCTTTAGATTTTAGCCAAGCTAAATTACGCTTACAAAATGCTGAAACACAATTAATACAAGCTAAATACAGTCTTTTATTTCAATTAAAATTATTAGAATTGTATTATAGCCCTAAACAATAAATAAAAGGAAGGTATAAATTAACTATCCTTATTGTTTTTAAGCTTGCTGTTAAGTAACTAAATTTGTGTTTCAAATATTACAGCTATGAGTTTACTTTTATGTATTGAAACTAGCACTACTAATTGTTCGGTTGCAATAA
>CAZJGP010000201.1:0-7547 GCA_964545595.1 uncultured Flavobacteriaceae bacterium
ATTTTAAACAAAGCTTATAAATAAAAAATTAGAATGGGAGTAATATTTAACATTGCCTGTATAGCTTCAGGAATATTATTAGGAATTGAAACTTTGGATAAATGGGATGGTGACAAAGACTTCTTTGTAAAAGCTGAAAAATTCTTATTACCATATAATACTTCTATTGGTGGTACTTTGCTTATTTTAAGTGCACTAAACTTATTAAAAGGTAATTGTTTAATTTATAATATTTTAGCCATAGCTGGTGGTTTATTATTACTAACTAATATTTTATCGAAAACACCTGTAATTGGAGAATTATTAATAAAAGCATCAAAAGCCTTATTACCATTTAAAGCTATTATAGGTATTGCTATTATTGTTGTTGGTGCAACTGGTATATTAGATATAAAATTACTTTGCTAAAATTTTAATAAGATTTTCTATTAGATAGTCTATATCTTCTTTTGTAGTATATACCGAGAAAGAAAATCTTAATGAGCTCAAAGCTAGTTTTTCTGCAGTAAGAAATTCTGCTAATACATGTGAAGGTTTATTGCTTCCGCTTTGGCAAGCACTACCTCTAGAACAACATATACCAGCCATGTCTAATTGAAAAAGAATAATACTTGCTTTTTCATTAGTAATAGGTAAACATACATTTAAGATAGTATGTTTTCTTTCTATTTTTTCTGACTCTCCATTAAAACAGACTCCTTCAATTTTGTTTTTTAAAGATGAAACTGCATATTCTTTTATTTCAGAAATATATTTAGAATCACCTTCTCTATTTTCATCGCACAATTTTAAAGCTTCAGCCATTCCTGAAATCTGATGTATTGCTTCGGTACCTGGTCGTAAACCTCTTTCTTGTTCTCCACCATAAAATAAAGACTTAGCTCCTAAGTTATTTTTAATAACTGCAAAGCCTATTCCTTTAGGGCCATAAAACTTATGTGCACTAGCTGTGGCAAAATGTACTTTACTTTTATTTAAATTTAATGGTAGGTGACCTATTGTTTGTACTGTATCAGTATGAAAAAAAGCTTTAAAATTTTCACATAACTTACCTACTTGATCTAAATCTATAATTGCACCTATTTCATTATTAATATGCATTAAAGATACTAGTACTTTATCTATAGAAGCACTTAAAACTTTTTCTAATGTATGTATACAAATATCACCAGAAGGTAATACTGGTAAATAAGTAACTTTAATAGAATAACTTTCTTTTAAAGAGTCTATGGTTTTTAGAACTGCATGATGTTCTATTTTAGAAGTAATAATATGTCTGACCTCTAAATCTTTTACTGCTGTATTTAAAATAAGGTTGTTCGCTTCAGTACCTCCTGATGTAAAAACAATTTCAGATGCATTTACACCTATAGATAATGCAATTTGTTTTCTTGATGCTTCTAAAGAAGCTTTTGCTTTTCTACCAATAGCATATGTAGCTGATGCATTAGCATATAATTGCTCCATACTAGAAGTTATTTTATTAATAACCTCCTTTTTAATAGGGGTTGTAGCTGCATTATCAAGGTAAACCGTTCTCATTATACAAAACTAAATTAAATTGTTTAAAAAACAGAAATATTGTTTCTCATCTGATTTTATTCCTTTTTTAAAATCTACTTAATCGTTTAAATTCACATTATTAAAATTTTATTGGTTATCAAAAAAGCAATATCACAATAAAAATAGGGCTTTAGAGATATTATAAAATAAGAAATTTCCTACACATTAATAAGAATAATACTACAATAATAAGAGACAATATGGGGTTTTAATATCGTAACCCTTATATTACTAAAACTATGAAAAAGTCTATTATTTCATTAATGCTAATTGGTTTAGCTGTTAGCTCATGTGTATCAAAAAAGAAATATGTTGCACTATTAGATAATTACGATAAAACTCAAAGTGCTTTATCTAAAAGTAATTTTGAAAATAAAGAATTAAAAGGAAAATTTGCTCGTATAGAAGCTAGAGTTGAATCTTACAACAAAAAATTAACTTCTCTTGCTGATGAGAATTCTTCATTAACAATAGAAAATTCTACAAAATTAGATTTATTGCCTAATGGATTAGCAATGTCTAAAGCAAATAAAGAACAATTAAGTGCTACTTTAGCTACAATGGATCCTAATGTTGTTGCTCAAGCTAGAACATTAAAAGATTCTATCAACTTAGCTATTAACCACAATTTAGCTAGTTCAGGAGAACCTGGTGTAGATGGTATCAATATTAATGTTGATGAAACTGTTGTAAAAATCAATATTTCTGATAAATTATTATTTAACACAGCTAGTTACAAAGTAAACAAACAAGCTTTACCTTTATTAGGAAAATTAGCTGATATTATTAAATCAGAACCTAGTATGGATGTTATGGTTGAAGGTCATACTGACTCTAGAACTATTAACACAGCAACTATTCAAGATAACTGGGATTTAAGTGTTAAACGTGCAACTTCTATAACAAGAATTTTACAAAATAATTTTGGTGTAGACCCTACTCAATTAATAGCTTCTGGTAGAAGTAGCTATAAGCCTTTAGTTGAAAATTTAAATAATGAAAACAGAGCTTTAAACAGAAGAACTCAAATTATCATACTTCCAAACATGGATAAGTTCTTTGCTTTAATGAGTTCTCCTACAACATCTATTCAAAACTAATTTTATTTACTTCTTATATTTATAAGAAAATAAATATTTCCCAAAAACGCCTTATCTACCTTGATAGAATAAGGCGTTTTTTTATATGTATTTTATTTAAAATAACAACGTTTTTGTAAAAAAAATAATTAACATTTATTTGTAACAAAAACTAATCATATGAATTATTTAACCATTTACCGAATACGATTAAAAAAACTTAAAACACAAAATTTAATAGTCAGTATTAAAAAACAAAATTAAGAGGGATTTTTCCTACTTTTGTGTTTTGTTTTTATTCACGTAATTGATCATTAACTTAGACCTATTTTTTTAAACTTATGAAAAAAACTACACTACTAATTACTTTTTCTAGCCTTATAATTAGTTCTTGTGTTTCTACAAAAACACATAATGAACTTATAAAAGAACATGAATCGACAAAGAAAAAACTTAAAATAAGTAAACTAAAACAAAAAGAGGATCAGAAAAAAATATCTCAAATAGAAGATCGAATAGCAGGGTATAATCAAAAGATATTTAGCCTTGCTAATGAAAATTCTTCTTTAACAATAGAAAATGCAAATAGTATTAGCTCTTTAAAAAGCGGATTCCCTTTATCTAATGAAGCAAAAAAACAATTAAATAATACTTTAACAAGTATGGATCCTGAAGTTGTTGCAGGAGCTAAAAACTTAAAAGACTCTGTTAACCTTGCTTTAAATTATAAATTATCTAATACAGGAGAATTTACAGGAGATACCAATATAAATATTGGAGAAACTGTTGTTAAAATTAATGTATCTGATAAATTACTTTTTCAAACAGGTAGTATTAATATTAATTCGAGAGCTTTTCCTTTATTAAGTAAGCTAGCCGATATTATAAAAACCGAACCTAGTATAGACATAATGATAGAAGGTCATACTGACTCTAGACCAATAAACAATGCTGAAAACAAAGACAATTGGGATTTAAGTGTTCGTAGAGCAACTTCAATAACAAGAATTTTACAAAATAAATATGGAGTAAATCCATCTCAATTAATAGCATCTGGAAGAAGTAGTTATAAACCATTAGTAGATAACACCAATACTGAAAACAGAGCTCGAAATAGAAGAACACAAATAATTATTCTGCCGAATATGGACAAGTTCTTAGCTTTATTAGAAAACCCATACTCAAAACAATAATTAAACACTACCTACCTGTAAACAAAATAGATTATTACCTTATTAATTATTCCTATATATATTATGTAAGTAAAAGCATTAAATTTGCTTAAAATTTACTCAAATGAAAAACACACAACTTACAGATATTCATATTGAATTAGGAGCAAAAATGGTTCCTTTTGCCGGATATAACATGCCTGTATCTTATAAAGGTATAAACCACGAACATTCAATTGTTAGAAACTCTGTAGGTGTTTTTGATGTTTCTCATATGGGAGAGTTTTTAATTTCTGGTCCAAATGCATTAGATTTAATTCAGCGTGTTACAAGTAATGATGCTAGTAAATTACATATTGGTCAGGCTCAATATTCTTGTTTACCTAACAATAATAATGGTATTGTAGATGATTTATTAGTGTATAAAATTAAAGACGAAGTTTATTTATTAGTAGTTAACGCTTCTAATATAGAAAAAGACTTTAATTGGATAAGTAATCATAATACCGAAAATGCTGATTTAAGAAACCTATCTGATGAATATTCTCTTTTAGCTATTCAAGGACCTAAAGCTATTGAAGCTATGCAGAGCTTAACTAGCATTGATCTTGCCGATATAAAATATTATAATTTTAAAATAGCTGATTTTGCAGGTATTGAAAATGTAATAATTTCGGCTACAGGATATACTGGTAGTGGTGGTTTCGAAATTTATTGTAAAAACAATGAAGTAGAACAAATATGGAAAAAAGTTCTTGATGCTGGTTCTGAATTTGGAATTGAACCAATTGGACTAGCCGCTAGAGATACTCTACGTTTAGAAATGGGTTTTTGTCTTTATGGTAATGATATTGATGATACTACATCGCCTATTGAAGCTGGCTTAAGTTGGATTACCAAATTCAATAAAGAGTTTACAAATAAAGAAGCTTTAAAAACTCAAAAAGAAAATGGAGTTTCAAAAAAATTAGTTGGTTTTGAGTTGACTGAAAAAGGGATACCTAGACATGGTTATGACATTGTTTCTAAGAGTGATGGAACCATTATTGGTAAAGTTACTTCGGGTACTATGTCGCCTAGCTTAGGTAAAGCAATAGGATTGGCTTACATTAATACCAATTTCACTAAACCGGAAACTGAAATATTAATACAAATTAGAAAGAAACAAATTTCAGCCAAAGTTGTGGCAACACCTTTTTATAAAAAATAATCTTTTTACATCAAAAATAAAAAGTCCTTACTAGATCGTAGTAAGGACTTTTTTTATTTTTACTCTTTCTATTTCTTTAACAACTTTACACGATCATTTCTATTTGCTAACTCCCAAGCAGTATGAAAAATTAATCTACATCGTTTAACTAATAAATCATATTCAATTTTTTCTGGGGTATCTGTTGTTTCATGATAATCATCGTGTACACCATTAAAATTAAAAATAATAGGAATATTGTGTTTTGCGAAATTGTAATGATCACTGCGGTAATAAAAACGATTAGGATCACTTTCTTCATTAAAAGTATAATCAAAATCAAATTGACTATATTTTTCATTTACTAGTTCACTAATATCATGTAATTCTTTACTTAAACGGTCGCTACCTATTAAATAAATATAATCTCTATCATTTATATGATTATCATCTACACGCCCTATCATATCAACATTTAAATTAGCAATAGTATTCTTTAATGGAAAAATTGGATTTTCTGTATAATATCTAGAACCATATAAACCTATCTCTTCCCCTGTTACGTGTAAAAATAAAATACTACGTTTTGGACCTTTACCTTCTTTTTTTGCCAACGCAAAAGCTTCTGCTATTTGCACTAAGCCCATTGTTCCTGAAGCATCATCATCTGCTCCATTATAAATAGATCCGTCATCTTCTATACCTAAATGGTCATAATGAGCAGATACAACCAATAATTCATCAGGGTAAGTTGTTCCTTCTATATATGCTAATACATTTTCCGAATTACCTGTAATTCTTCCATTAAAAAAAGCTTCTGGTATTTCTTGAAAATAACTATCGGTACCTTTAGGATTCGGAATATTTAATAAAGAATATCGTTCTTTTAAAAATTCTGCTGCCTTCTTTTGCCCAATTTCACCAGTAGCCCTACCCTCCATAGAGTCAGAAGCAAATATGTAAATATCTTTTTTTAATTCTGATGCTGTTATAGTTTTTGCATAATTAATTTGTTGGTCATAGTCATCAATTAAAAATAACTCAGACTGTTCTGATGTTTTTTTTGAATCATACGAAGTTTTACAACTAAAAAAAATTACAAAAACACTTATTAATAAAACTAACTTCATTTATTTTATTTTTAAATTATCACTCAAAAAACTACCAATCAGATAATTAAAACAGGATCTTAAATTATCTAATAGGTACTTTTAAAAATTTATTAAAAATAACGAAAATATAATTTTGTGTAACTAAAAAAGGTAGTTATATTTGCACTCGCAATTAGGCACACAGCTTAATATGACACACTCGGAGAATTGGCAGAGTGGTCGAATGCGGCAGTCTTGAAAACTGTTGAGGGTCACACCTCCGGGGGTTCGAATCCCTCATTCTCCGCAACAAAAAACCTCAATCCTTTTGTTTATAAGGTATTGAGGTTTTTATTTTTGTGATTTGCACAACATTTGATTTTAATCAAGATTACTTGCTTTTTAGAGCTTCTTTTAATTTTATAGCCATATCATTATTATTGACTTTCTCAAAGGGGTTTATTTTTTCTTCTGGTCTTTCAAGTGATTCTATTCTTGAATGTTTAAAGAGAAATGGCTTATGATAATTTTCAGTTAGCTCATTAAAAACTTTCTCACAAATTTCTTTCCCTTTATCCCAATGATTAGTTCTTATACATATTTCAATAAAATGAGTTAAACCATCTAAAACATAATTTCTACAATTCGGACTTAATATAGCTAAATTCATGCTGTTAATTAACTTATAAAGTCTAAGTCCAGGGTAATTATATACTCCAAAAAATCTAGAACGTTGCTCATTATATAAGAGAGAATAATCACTTGATGAAATTTCTTCAAATTTTTTCTTTGTTTTTAATTCATCTCTTTCCGTAACAACCAATATTGCAGAATAGGTCATTAAATTACCGAGGAATTCAAGGTATACTTCTTTATCTATACGAGGTTTTGTTTTAAAATAATCAACAATAATATCTATAGCTTTATATCTGGAATCTAAAGTGCCACTGTTCCATAAATAAGTTGAATATTTACTGATAAACTCTGGCGATTTTGCAAAAAGATGGTAATAGTCATCAAAAAGTTTTAAAGCTTTATCTGTTTTTCCTTTAGAAGAATATAAATAAGTAGCAAAATTGATAAGAGCCTTTAGTTTAATTTGCAAAGGACTTTTTGTTCTTTTTAATATGTGTTTATAATTATTTTCAACTTCAATTTCATTACTATATAAACGATTTGCATCAGCATTTTCTAATAATGCCATTTCTGTACTTACATTTATATTATTATTTATTAAATTAAATCTATTAGTTATATTACCGTCATATTCATCTCCTTTATTTCGATAATGATCTTGCATTATTTTAAAAACTTCTGTTGAATAGACACGAAAAAATCTATCTTCAATAATAATTAATTTTAGTTTAATTAATTCATTTAATGACATTTGGAAATTTGGACTTGCAACAAAAAACTGGACACTTAGATAAGAGTTATGCAGCTACGTTATATT
>CAZJGP010000202.1:0-17605 GCA_964545595.1 uncultured Flavobacteriaceae bacterium
TTTAAAGCCTATTATAAAAGAAACGATTGCTAAAATAGAAAAAGCAGACCCTAAAGATATTCAAACAGGACCAGCAATACGAAATGACTCTAAGACCATTGAGCAACACAAGTTGTTGTTAAAAGATAATAAACAAAAAAAAATATATACCACGATTACCAAGGCTATACAAACGTACTATGAAAAAGAGTTATAAAGAATATTTAAATGCCATTACCACTTTTATTTTTGATGTGGATGGTGTAATGACAAATGGAGAATTGTTTATAGACAATGAAGGTAATTTATTACGCACTATGAATGTAAAAGATGGTTATGCCATTAAAGTGGCATTAAAAGCGGGTTACCATGTGGCTATTATTACAGGAGGACAAAATGTACCTGTTAAAAATAGACTAGAAAAATTGGGTATTAAAGATGTTTTTTTAGGAGTTCATAATAAAATTGAATGTTACAATAATTATTTAAAAGAAAATAGTATTAAGCCAGAACAGGTGTTATATATGGGCGATGATTTGCCAGATATTCCTGTGATGAAATTGGTAGGTTTACCATCTTGTCCACAAGATGCTGTGGCAGAAGTGAAAGCAAATTCATTATATATATCGCACAAAGATGGTGGTAAGGCATGCGTACGTGATGTTATTGAGCAAGTAATGAAAGTGCATGAAAAATGGCCATCAACAGATGAATTGAGTATTACAAGTGCTTAATTGTATGCAAATAAAACTAAATGCTGATGTAGGGGAAGGTATGCTAAACGATCCGTTTTTAATGCCTTATTTATCGTATGCTAATGTTGCTTGTGGTGGGCATTTTGGTAATGCTAAAACAGTTAAACAAACAATTACTTTAGCTAAAGAATATAACGTTAAAGTGGGAGCGCATCCTTCGTATCCAGATAAAATTAATTTTGGAAGAAAATCTATAGCACTTTCAATAGAAAGTATAGAAATGACTTTAAAGGAACAAATTGGTTTGTTTGAAAGTATAGCTGAGTTAGAAAATATAAAAATGCATCATGTAAAATTACATGGGGCATTATATAATGATGTTTTTAAGGATGCAATAAAAACTAAATGGTTTTTAAATTGGATGAATTCTAATTATAAAGAAACAAAGGTTTTTGTACCAATAGGAGCTAAGGTGTTTGTTGAAAATTATTTTTTAGATAAAGTTATTTTTGAAGCTTTTGCAGATAGAAATTACGATGATGATATGCAATTAATTTCTCGTGCTAAATATAATGCTTCTATAGAAAATGAAGAAGTTGCATTAACTCATGTTAGTAAGCTTTTTCTTGAAAATAAATTGGTAACTGTAAATACTAAAGTGTTTGATGTGCAGGTAGATACTTATTGTTTACACGGCGATAATCCGAATGTTTTAGCAATAGTAAAAACAATAGCTACTTTAACTAAGTGATGAGTTTTTATAATCTATTATATCAACAATATGGAGAAAAAGGAATTCTTATTTCTTGGCCAAATAAAATAGACGAAGCTATTTTAAGTGATATTCTTTTGGTTAAAAACTGCCTTCTTGATTTCAAAAAAAATGAAATTCAAGATTTAACCAATGGCTATAATTCGGTCCTAGTTTTGTTTAATAATGAGATTAATGCTCCTAATAAAATAGCTGTGTTAAAAGAGTTGCTTTCTAATAGAAAACAATCTTCAGAGGTTTTAAAAACAAATACTTGGCAAGTACCAGTATGTTATCATGAATCTTTTGGAATTGATATAATTGAAATGGCCGAACAAAAAAAATTATCAGTTTCTGAATTAATTAATTTGCATACAAAAGCAAGTTATAAAGTGTTCTGTAAGGGGTTTTTACCGGGGTTTATGTATTTAGGAGGACTTAATAAAAAGTTACATACTCCAAGAAAGTCTAGTCCTCGTTTATTAGTTCCTAGAAATTCAGTAGCAATAGGAGGGGAGCAAACAGGGATTTACCCAAATGAAAGCCCAGGAGGTTGGCACATAATAGGAAGAACTCCAGTTTCATTGTTTGATATTACTCAAAAAGAGATTTCATTAATTGCAATAGGAGATACTATTAAATTTGAAGAAATATCTTTAAATGAATATGAGTTTTTGCAAAAAGAACCACCAAAATTAGAACTTTATATTGAGTAATAAATTATCACACATAATAGTTTTAAAACCTGGAATAACAAGTATTCAAGATTCGGGTAGATTTGGTTTTTTATCTGAAGGGATTCCGGTGGCAGGCTTTATGGATAGAATTTCGGCAGGTTTAGCTAATGGATTAGTTGGTAATAAACCAGGCGCTGCATTGATAGAATGGGCAATATTAGCACCAAAATTGCAATTCAAAGATGTTACTACTATTGCTTTAACAGGTGTTGAGGTAAAAGCATTTGTTAATAATAAAGAAGTTTTTTTAAATAAAAAGATTTCTATTCCTAAAAATGGAATATTAAGTTTTGGCAAGGTTACTAAAGGTATTTATGGTTATGTTGCTATAGAAAAAGGAATAAAAACTACTAAAGTTTTGGGTAGTCGTTCTTGGTATCCAAATATAACTGAAAACACATTTTTTAATAAAGAGGTTAAAATACCTTTTGTTTCCTCTTTAAGTATTAATAATTCTAATGTTAGATTAAAAACATCTTTTCATGCAGAAGGACAAGTTACTTTAAATGTTTTTAAAGGGCCAGAGTTTGATTTGCTAACAAAATCTCAAAAAGAATTATTGTTTAATACAACTTTTAGTACAGGTATTCAAAGAGATAGAATGGGAGTACAGCTGATTCCTGAATTTAATATACATACCTACAGTATATTGTCTAGTCCTACATTGTCAGGAACGGTGCAATGGACTTCGTCTGGCAAATTAATTGTTTTATCTAGTAATGCGCAAACCATTGGAGGTTACCCAAGAATATTACAGCTCTCAAAAGGCTCTGTTTCAGAACTTTCTCAATTAAATGGTTTATTTAAATTTAATTTAATCAATTGATTTTTATATAATTACATATGTGTTTTGTTAATTTAATATTTAAATAATATTAAATTAACATTATAACAAGTATTATAGTTATTCGTCGATTATTTGTAGGAATATTGAATTGGTGAATATATCTTTGCAACTTTAAATAGTATTACAGTTATTTTTTTTAAAAATATTTATTAGCATGTTTTTAGATAAATAGTTGATTACTTTTAAAATTAAACTCTCCCCCCTGTGTTCCCCCACATGTTTAGTTTTATAAAGTAATAATTTAAATTCTAAAGAATTTCGTTTAACTAAGAAATAGTAATAAAATTTAAAAGTTAGTTTAAGTTAGTTAGTTATTTAGTTCTTTTAGTTAGGGACAAAAAAGCTCCGTTATTTGCTAATATAACGGAGCTTATTAATTTTATATATTTAGGTAATTTCTAAACCTGAACGATCCCAATATTAAAAGGTTTTTCAATAGAAGTATGATCCGCAGCTTCAATTCCCATACTAATCCACTTACGAGTATCTAACGGGTTAATTATTCCGTCAGTCCATAAACGAGCAGCAGCATAGTAAGGAGAAATTTGATTGTCGTAACGTTCCTTTATAGTGTCAAAAAGTTCTTTTTCGTCCGCTTCATTAAGCTCTTTTCCTTTAGCTTTTAATGATGCTTTTTCTATTTGTAATAATACTTTAGCCGATTGTGTACCACCCATAACGGCAAGTTCAGCACTTGGCCAAGCAACAATTAACCTGGGGTCAAAAGCTTTTCCGCACATAGCGTAATTACCAGCACCATATGAATTTCCTATAATAATAGTGAACTTAGGCACTACGCTATTACTCATAGCACTTACCATTTTTGCACCATCTTTAATTATACCACCGTGTTCACTTTTACTACCAACCATAAAGCCAGTAACATCTTGTAAGAATACTAATGGAATTTTTTTCTGATTACAATTAGCTATAAAACGAGCTGATTTGTCAGCGGCTTCTGAATAAATAACACCACCAACTTGCATTTCGCCTTTAGCGTTTTTAGTAACCGTTCTTTGGTTAGCAACAATACCAACAGCCCAACCATCAATACGAGCATAACCTGTTATTATGGTTTTTCCGTAATCTTCTTTGTATTGTTCAAATTCAGAGTTATCTACCAGTTTTTCGATGATAGGTAACATATCATAAGGTTTGTTTCTTTCTTTAGGAAGTAAACCAAATAAATCATTTTCATCGCCAATAGGCTTTTGAGATTCTTCTCTATTAAAACCAGCTTTATCGTAATCACCAATTTTAGAAATGATATTTTGAATTTTAGTTAAAGCATCTTTATCATCTTTTGCTTTATAATCAGTAACTCCTGAAATTTCGCAATGTGTAGTAGCTCCGCCTAAGGTTTCGTTATCAATTTCTTCGCCAATAGCAGCTTTTACTAAGTAGCTTCCGGCAAGGAAAATACTACCTGTTTTATCCACAATTAAAGCCTCGTCACTCATGATTGGTAAATAGGCGCCACCAGCAACACAACTACCCATAACAGCGGCAATTTGTGTAATACCCATACTGCTCATTTTAGCATTATTTCTAAAAATGCGTCCAAAATGTTCTTTGTCAGGAAAAACTTCGTCTTGTAAAGGTAAATAAGCACCAGCACTATCTACTAAATAAATGATAGGTAAGCGGTTTTCCATGGCAATTTCTTGCGCACGTAAATTCTTTTTAGCGGTCATTGGAAACCATGCACCTGCTTTAACAGTAGCATCATTGGCAACAACAATACATTGTTTTCCTTTAATGTATCCTATTTTTACAACCACACCTCCGCTAGGACAACCGCCATGTTCTTTGTACATGTCTTGTGCAGCAAAAGCACCAATTTCGATGCTATTTTTGTTACTGTCTAACAAGAAATCGATTCGTTCTCTAGCAGTCATTTTTCCTTTGCTATGAAGTTTATCAATTCTTTTTTGTCCACCTCCTAAAGCTACTTTTGCTAGGTTTTGTTTCAGTTGGCTAGCTAATTGCCTGTTGTAGTCTTCGTTTTTATTGAAGGTGATATCCATGTATAATTTATTTGTGTACGAAAATACAAAAAGCTTTGTTTTACTGTAAATACTATTGTTGTAAAAAGCGCGAAAATTTAGATCTAAGTATGTTTTATTTCTGCGTAAGCATATTTGTATAAAATTGATTTTGTTTAGAGTCTTAAATAGTGCATTTTTAAATTCAACTCGAAAACTAAAATTGGGTGTTATTCCTAATGATACATTTTCTACTTTAGAAAGCTTACCATTATCTAGATCATAATAAACGTTTAAAATGTTTTCTCGATCTAATATATTCCAAACAGAAATTCCTGTTTTAGCATTAGCTTTTCCAATTTTAAAATTATAGTTTATGGAACTATCCAATCTAAAAAAAAATTTTAATTGACTTGAATTTGAGTTTTCAAATTCAATAGCAGTGCCAGTTGTGTTTGTTCCGGTTACTCTTGTAAAAGGATTTCCGGAGTGCCAATTTAAGCTCAAGCCTAAGCTTAAATTGTTATAAGTATAGGTGCTTGAAAAGTTTATTTGATTTGTTATATCCGTGTTATTTGGAAAACTAATAGCGTTGTTCAAATTTTCAAATGAATAATCATTTTCGGTAAAACTGTAACTTAACCAAGTTGTAAAATTCTGTATGTTTTTCTGTATTAGAAAATCTATTCCTTTTACATTGTAACTACCTATATCACTTTCGTTTTGAAATTGATTTTGAAAACCTTGGCTTCTACTTTTAAATAGTATGAGAAAGAGTAAATTTACACCAACCCAGATTGCAAGTATTTTAAAAGAGTTTGATTCAGGCAAGAGTGTCAATGATATTAGCTGTGGGTTTATTGTTAAGATTTGGCGAAAAAGCTCTTTGGCAACTTGCGTAGAAATTATTACACTCTATGAGTGCGTACACATTGTTAAATTATGGAATTAATCCAATTAAACTGGATTAATTCCATAATTTATGTTATAAAAAAAACCTATCAAGATTAATTGATAGGTTTTAGTTGTTCTTTATAAAGTATTAAAAACTATCCGTTCATAGAAATTAAAAACTCTTCGTTGTTTTTTGTACTTTTTATGCGTTCGTTTATAGATTGCATAGCTTCAACAGGATTCATATCGGCTAAGAATTTTCTTAATACCCACATGCGCTGCATTGTTTTATCATCTAATAAAATATCATCTCTACGAGTACTACTTGACATTAAGTCAATAGCAGGGTAAATACGACGATTAGCAATACGACGGTCTAATTGTAGTTCCATGTTACCAGTTCCTTTGAATTCTTCAAAGATAACCTCGTCCATTTTAGAACCAGTTTCGGTTAAGGCAGTTGCTATAATAGAAAGCGACCCTCCGTTTTCAATATTACGAGCAGCACCAAAGAAACGTTTTGGTTTGTGTAAAGCATTAGCATCTACACCACCACTTAATATTTTACCACTAGCAGGTTGTACCGTGTTATATGCACGAGCTAAACGTGTAATTGAATCTAAAAGAATAACGACATCGTGTCCGCACTCTACTAAACGTTTTGCTTTTTCTAAAACAATATTAGCCACTTTTACGTGCTCGTGAGCTTCTTTATCAAAGGTCGAAGCAATAACTTCACCTTGTACATTGCGTTGCATATCAGTAACCTCTTCAGGTCGTTCGTCAATTAATAAAATCATTTGATAAACCTCAGGATGGTTTGCAGCAATGGCATTGGCAACATCTTTAAGTAACATTGTTTTACCCGTTTTTGGCTGGGCTACAATCATACCACGTTGTCCTTTTCCAATAGGAGCAAATAAATCCATAACACGTGTAGATACAGTGCTCTGACGATCGGCAATATTAAATTTTTCTTGAGGGAATAATGGTGTTAAATGCTCAAATGATACACGGTCGCGTACTACTTGAGGACTCATTCCATTAATTTTATTCACCTTAATTAAAGGGAAGTATTTTTCTCCTTCTTTAGGTGGTCGTACTTGACCTAAAACAGTATCTCCTGTTTTTAGTCCAAATAAACGAATTTGAGATTGCGATACATAAATATCATCAGGTGATGATAAATAGTTGTAATCACTAGAACGTAAGAAACCATACCCATCCTGCATAATATCTAAAACACCTTCACTTTCAATAATGGCATCAAATTCAAAATCAGGTTCTTTGTAACGGTTACGAATGTCTCGGTTACCTTTATTATCGCGGTTATTCTTTTGGTTTTTATGTTTCGGATGATTGTTATTACGATCATTCTTATCCTGACGAGGATTAGGCTTTCTTTCAGGTCTGTTGTTATTGTTCTCTTTAGGAGAAGAAGGCTTAGTAGCTGTTTTTTCTTCTACTTTAGTCTCTTTTTCCTTAACAGGTTCCTCTTTAATAGCAGCAGCTTTTTTAATAGGTGCTTTTTCTCCAGGTATAACCTTTTTAGTGTTAACGCGTTTACGTTCTACTTTAGGTTTTTCAGTAACAGGAGTTTCTTCTGTAGTAACTTCTTTTGCTTTTGCAGGAGTTTTTTTAACAGGCTCTTCTGTAAGTACTGAAGTTGCTTTAGCCACCTTTGTTGGGTCAGCTGCTTGATTATCTAAAATTTGATAAACTAAGTCTAATTTTTTAAGACTACGGTACTTAGGTACGTTTAATGCTTTTGCTAACTCCTGAAGTTCAGGTAATTTTTTTGCTTTTAAATCAGATATTTCTAACATGTAATTTTTTATGTTATCGTGATATTGTTTAGGAAATAAAAAAATAGGAAACTATTTTTTTTGAAGACGAAATAGGAAATTTTGGGTTTCCTGTATGTGCAATTATACAACAAAAAAATGATTATGCTAATTAGTTACTTATTAAAAATAATATAAAATATATTTTTTTAAAGATATAAAATATAAATAGGGTTCTTAAAAACTTATAATTAGTTTAAAATAATACTTGTCTATTTGAAATAAACACTTACTTTTGTGTTTATAGAAAAACAAAATTTAGTTCATGATTCAACGTATACAAAGTGTATATTTAGTAGTAGCAGCTTTAGTTTCGGGAGTTTTATCCTATGTTTTTCCAACAGGTTTTGATATAGTAGGGCAGTTTAATGCTCCTTATATTTACGAAAGCTTTATAGCTTCGGCCTTGTTATCGTTCATAATTATTTTTTTATTTAAAAATAGAAAGCTTCAATTTGTATTGGGGCGATTAAATATACTATTAAATGTCATTTTACTAGGCGTTTTTGTGTATTGGTCTCTAAATTTACCTGGAGAAAGTTCATTTTCTGTGAAAGGTATTGGGAAGTTCATACCCGTTATTTCTATCGTTTTACTTGTGTTAGCCAATAAGGCTATTAAAGCGGATGAACAACTCGTAAAATCTGTAGACAGATTACGTTAAACACTAACTAGTATTTTATTGTGCGAGAAAAAGCCAGCGTATGCCAACGCTGGCTTTTTTGTTTTTTATACTTTTCTAAAACATAATTTACTAGTAATCATAATTAGTATTATTTCCTACCTTTGTAATTAATGAATAAGCAAGTACAATTTTTAGATTTAGGAGTTAAGGATTATAAAGAATCTTGGGATTACCAAGAAGAATTATTTAAAGCTACAGTGGCTTTAAAGTTTAAAAAAACTAGAGAAGATGCTAGTGTTAAAACACCTAATTATTTGTTATTTGTAGAGCACCCGCATGTGTTTACTTTAGGTAAAAGTGGTGCTATTTCTA
Source organism: uncultured Flavobacteriaceae bacterium (assembly GCA_964545595.1). Taxonomy (GTDB): domain Bacteria; phylum Bacteroidota; class Bacteroidia; order Flavobacteriales; family Flavobacteriaceae; genus Aquimarina. The sequence continues at coordinate 8,730 of CAZJGP010000202.1, forward strand.
ATTTATTAACTCCAGCAGCGCAATTAGAAGAAAAAGGGGTTTCTTTTTATAAAATTAATAGAGGAGGCGATATTACTTACCATGGATATGGACAAATAGTAGGTTATCCTATTTTAGATTTAGATAACTTTTTTACCGATATACATAAGTACTTACGTTTTTTAGAAGAAATGGTTATTTTAACCTTAGCCGATTATGGTCTTACAGCTACGCGTAGTGATGGTGAAACAGGGGTTTGGTTAGATGTTGGTACGCCGTTTGCTCGTAAAATTTGCGCAATGGGTGTGCGAGCAAGCCGTTGGGTAACTATGCATGGTTTTGCCTTTAATATAAATACCGATTTAGGATATTTTGATCATATTATTCCTTGCGGAATAAAAGGTAAGGGAGTAACATCGCTTCAGGCAGAATTAGGAAGAGAAATTCCTTTACCTGAGGTGCATGAAAAACTATTAAAACACTTTAAAGCTTTATTTGAAGTAGAGTTGATATAGTAAATTACAACTCCGTAATTTTTATATTACGCCATTGTAATTTATTGTCACCTTTATGAATTTGTAAAGCAATAATACCCTCTTTAGTAATTAATTCAGGGTCTGTTAAATTTGACATTTCGGTTCCGTTTAACCAAACAATCATCTTATCGTTATTAACAACTATTTTTAAATGATTCCACTTTTCAATTTTTAGAGCTTTATCTTTTTTAAGTTCTGGTTTTATTAACCAACCTCTGTCATAGGCATGAATTCCGCCAGTAAAATGACCAGGTGCACCAATTTCTACTTGCCAACCTTGTATTTTTGTGCCATTTAAAGATGAATGAATAAAAACACCACCGTTATCGTTTTTGTGTTGTTGTTTGAATTCTAAATTTAATTCAAAATTTTTATAGTTTTTTATGGTTCCTAAATAACCAAACTCTTCATCATTTCCGTTTTCAGAAATTAAAAGGTCATTATCAACATACCATTTTTCAGTACCATAAATTTTCCAGCCATCTAAATTTTTTCTATTAAATAGAGAATTAGAATTTGTAGTAGATAATGAACCTTTACAAGCAGATAATAATAAACAAAGTAATACTATTTTTATTTTCATAGAAGATATTATAATGGAATAATAATGTTTTTGAGGTGTTGTATATTTAGTTTTCTAGAGGTATTGTAATTCCTAATGCGGCAGCTCCAGTAATTTGTTCTACGCTATTTTGAAAATAATAAAGAAAAGCTATATCAATATTATGTTTTTTACCGACTTCAAGTCCAAGAGAAAAAGGGATATGTGCAATTAATCCGCTTTCGTCGATATTTGAATTATTTGTGATTGTTTTAAAGGAACCCAAAGAGGCACCAATTCCAAGTTCAATAAATGGAGAAACCCAAGGAATAGGAATTTTAGCTCTTACTTTTCCACCAATTAAAAAAGCGTTAGTGGAAGCTTCAAATTCTTCAGGGGTATTTTCATCATCATCTGTTTTAGTAAATACTACTCCAGCATAAGGTCTAAGATCTAACCAATTTGATACTTTAAGAACGTATTCTCCTTGTAGGTAAAAGCCGCTACCTGTAAGATCAGTATCGTTGTCATTAGGTAAAGTAGCTCCCAACCCAATAGAAGCGTCAATGGATTTTTTCTTTATAAATTGCGCTTGTATTTGTGTTGCTAATATTAAAAATAAAACAGTTGCTATTTTTTTTGTCATAACTGTAAATTAAGTAATAAACTGACTAAGTTAATGATTGATTATTAGAGAATATATTACTTAAACTCATAAAATAATACATTGTTACCATCTCCTTTTACGACCATTTCTAACGAGCTGTCTTTATCCATATTTCCTAAGTCCGAAATACTATTTCCGTAAATAGGAAAACCAGAAATAGGTTTTGCATTGCTATCAAATAAGTAAACTTTGCTACTTTGTGTATCGGTAACAGCTATAAATACCTTGTTGTTTATATAAAATATTTTAGGAGCAGTATAGACCCCGTAATCAAGATCTATTTTTTTGTTTTTAATAGTTAATGTGTTTTCGGTAATAGTAGCTAATGTTTTGCTAGTGGCATCTATTCTAATATTTTCACCAGCTTTTATAGGTTTAATATTATTAACATCTCCCTTTGTATTTACTTGAGTAATTAAGTTATCGGCAGTAAGTGTAGTAAAAGCGTTTTTATACCAATACCATTCGTTATTAGTTTCTAAAGTTTTTCTTTTAATTTTAATACGTTCTTTTCCTGTTCGGTTTAAAATATGTAAACCTTCATTACTTTCATTTACTAAAATATAATCTTTAGAACCAACGCGAACATGTTTAGGAGTGTTGGTTATAGTACCGTTAGTTTTATTTTTAAATTTAAAGCCTTTAACTTCTTTTCCTACATTAGTATATAAGCGTAAAGAGTTTCCTTGTGTAATAGCTATTCGGTATTTTCTGTTATTATCGTAATCAAATAAAGCTACAGGTTGTGTTATAGGAGTATCAAATTTTAAAGGGAAAGGAGCTACTGTTTTTCCTTTTCTATCTAAAACATGTAATGCGTTATTAGTTGTAAAAACTAATTGTAAACGTCCGTTTCTGTAAATATCCATTTGTTGAACCTTACCAAGTATTGGAGCGTCTAATTGTTTTTTCCATAATACGTTTCCGGTACTAGAAAGTAAGTGTAAGATATTGTTTTTATCTTGTACTAAAGCATCCATTCCTTTTGTTAAATGATTTTTAACTAGTTGCGGAGTGTTCAATAAATTATTTTCTAAAAACACACTAGCAATTTGGTTTACTTTACCTTCTGTTTTAGTGGCTTCATTTTTAGAAATAACCTGATGTATGTGAGAAAAATCAGTGTCTGTAGTTAACTGCAAAGCAATAACTTCATGATTTTTAGTATTTGTTTTCTTCCAGTTTTCTGAGAAATCTTCAGATACATATTTAGCAATATCACTTATTAAATTTGCTGTATTTGCAATATGTAATAAGTTACTTTCATTAGCAATTTGTTTTGAAAAACGCTTGTACCATTTGTTTTTTGTAAGTACATCTTCGTTTTTAATAGCAGAAATTAATTCTTTTAAACCATTTGTAGTTTCTGAAAAAATAACAAACTCATTAATAATTGCGTAGTAGTTGTTTTCAATAGGGCTAATAAGAGGCTTTAATTGGTTACTAAAATCAATAGGAGTAGCCGTTTTGTAGATAGGAATGTCTCGGTAATTTTGAGAAGAATCTTCAGTAGTAATATATGAGCTAATATCTAGTTCATCATTAAGTAAAGAGAATACGTTTAAAGAATAATTAGCCAATTGTATATTTCCGAATTCATCACATTCAGCAATAAAATCGTCAATAATAGTAGTTTTAAAATTAAGTTTTTTACTGTTATAAAGGGTTAAGTTTCTTGATAATTGATCGTAATCATCAAAAGTATATGAAGTAAAACTTTTTGCCTTTGTAGGTGTTATTTTAGCAATCTTATTTTTTTGAGGATTCGTTTTGCTAAAAATAGCCGTGTAATCATATATAGAATCTTGTGGCTTATATATTCCATCAAAAATAACAGCATTTGTGTCTACAGTGTAATCACCAGCGGTCCATCCGCTCCAATGTTTTGTGTTTTTTTGTTTTAGGTTGGGTAAAAAGCGATTAAAAAGATCGGGTATAGCACTATTTTTTAAAAGCACTGATAATGATTTGTCGTTATCTAAAGCTTCTAAGCTTTTTACTAGTTTGGCACTAGTACTTGTTTTATTTTGATGTTGACGTATACTATTTTCAATTAATAACTTATTATCGGTAGCCACCCAATTACTATCTAGTTTAGCGGTGTAAAAGGTTTTTTCGTTCCAAGTTACCTGGTTATATTTTTGATTGTTATAACTAAAATCTCCAGTTGTGTTTTGCTTAATTGTTTCTGCGTTAAGCAAAATGTTATCAAGTGGTGTAACAAGAGTAGTTCCTAAATCTGATTTTCCTATAGGGGAATAACACAAATAAAAATCTTGATTTTTAGGAGTTAAAATAGATAAAGAACTAATGTTTTTAAAATAATCAGTTAATATATGTTTCTTGTTTTTCTGAATTAAAGCATTGTTATTTAAATGCGATTGTAATTTTTTAAAGTCATTACATTTAATAACAATATTAGCTTCATTAGGAATAAAAGGAGACTCAAGTATTGTTTTTTTACTAGAAGTTGTACAAGCAAAAAATAAAAAAGAGATACTTGCTAAAAGTATGTAATTTATAAAATTAGCTTTATTGTTATTTAAGCTCATATGTAATTAACCTTTGATAATTTTAGATGGTAACGGGCAAAATGTTAGATAATTGTGTTAAAACTATAAGACAAAAATACTCATTTGGTGTGCAATTTTAAAGAGTATTGTTCTGGTAATAATTTAAAACCTAAACGATGGTATTTAGTAACTCCATGTTCTTTAATTGCATTTCGGTGAGCTTTAGTAGGGTAGCCTTTGTTTTGTTTCCATTGATACATAGGAAATTCAGCATCAATTTTCTTCATAAACTCATCTCGGTAGGTTTTTGCTAAAATAGAAGCTGCAGCAATATTTAAATATTTACCATCTCCTTTGACAATACATTCAAATGGAATATCTGCAACAGGCTTAAACTTATTTCCGTCTACTAGTATAAATTCAGGCTTAGGATTTAATTCAATGATAGAACGTTGCATTGCAGTAATAGAAGCGTTTAAGATGTTTATTTTTTGAATTTCATCCATATAAACATGAGTTACTTGGTATGAAATTGCTTCTTTTTCAATAACCTCTCGCAACATATTACGATTACGTTCATTTAATTTTTTAGAATCGTTTAAAACAGGATGATGAAAATCATCGGGAAGCAAAACTGCAGCAGCAGTAACAGGACCGGCTAAACAACCACGGCCAGCTTCATCAGTTCCACATTCTAGTAAATGAGTATTTTTTTTTAATAGAAGCATTTAAAATAGTACGCTAATTAATTGTTGGTTTACACAGAATAAAATCAAATAAAACTCGAATATAATATTTTATATGTATTCCAATAAAAAACATATTTTTGTTATCTGATAATTACCTATGAAACACCTCTTTTTATTTGTTTTTTTAAGCTTCTTTTCAGCAGAAGTAGTTTTTGCACAACTTCCTGGAGGAAATAGAGAGGAAGATTCAGGAGAAGATAGGGGAGGAATCTCTCGAAAGTTTTCTGAAAAAAAAGAAAAACAAAAACGAGCTCCAGTTAATTCATACAAAATAATCTCTAAAGAAAGAGATACTACTTATATAGATACTAGTTTAACTATTCAAAAAGAATATCAATTTAACTATTTAAGAAAAGACGATTTTGAATTAGAAAGTTTTTCGAATATAGGTGGTCCATTTACTCAGTTAGCAAAACAAACAAAAGCGTTTGAAGCAGTGCCAACTTTTGGAGCAAGAGCTCGCCATATTGGGTATTTAGAAGCAGATGATATTAATTATTACCAAGCAGCAACTCCGTTAACCGAGTTGTATTATAAAACAGCACAAGAACAAGGGCAACAATTAGATGCTTTTATAACAATAAACACATCGCCAAACCTTAATTTTTCGGTTGCTTATAAAGGGGTACGCTCGCTAGGAACATTCCAAAATATATTAACAAGTACTCGAAGTTTTCGTGGTACCATAAGTTATTCGCACCCGAGTAAGCGTTATGTAGCTAATGCTCATTTTACAGATCAAAGATTGTTAAATGAAGAAAATGGAGGGTTAACAAATGCTAATGGTTTACCTGATTTTTTAGAAAGATCTGACGAGTCAGATGATAGATCTATTTTAGCTGTAAATTTTGAAAATGCTGAAAATGAATTAAATGGTAAGCGTTATTTTTTAAATCATGAATATCGCATTTTTAAACCAGATAGCTTAGGTAACGGAAAGTTAGCAGTTGGTCACGAGTTAGAGTATACTAATAAGAAATACGACTTTACACAAACAAGTACTAACGAAGAATTTTTTGGTACAGCTAGAACCGAAGTTGGTTTTACAGATAGAGTAGAATTAGATTTGGCGCAAAATACATTTTCAATAAGTTATGATGATAAAAACTTAGGGAAACTTGGTTTCTTTGTTAAGCATACCTATTATAATTATGGTTACGATAACCAACTGTTAAGTCAAAATGACCAAGGAGGTTTTGATGTTGCTGTAGCTAGTAGACTAACCGATAACTTAATTTCATTAGGTGCTAATTATGAAAATACTTATAAAGGCTTTTTGATAAAAGGAAATGCAGAATCGGTGATTAGTGGTGAGTTTAGTAACCAGTATTTTAACGGAACAGCAGGTTATAATTATAAAGATAAATTTGATATCAAGTTTGGTTATGAGCTAAAGTCCGAGGCACAAAGTTTTAATAAATTACTAAACCAAAGTAATTATATAGATTACAATTATCAAAATGATTTTGATAACACTTTAACTAATACATTATCGGTAAACATTAAGTCTAATAAAAACTTTTGGCTAGATGCCTCTTATAGTATTATTGATAAATACACTTATTTTGAACGAGTATCAGCTAGTCCTGAAGATGATGATGAAGATGATGGAGATTTAGATGAAAATGGTAATGTAATAGCACAAGTATCTAGCCCAACGCAAACCAACGGAATAATCAATGTTTTTAAAATAAAAGGATATAAAGAATTTGCTTTTAAAAGTTTCCGTTTAGCTAATACAGTGTTGTTTCAAGAAGTTGCAGGTGATGGAGCTGATGCATATAACGTACCTCAGTTAACGACTCGTAATAGTTTATATTTTCAAGGTAATGTGTTTAAAAATGCCATGTTTTTACAAACAGGTCTTACTTTTAAATATTTTTCAGAATATAATGCCGATGGTTATGACCCTTTGTTAGCTGACTATTATGTGCAAAATGAAACAGAAATTGGAGGATATTCTCAACTAGACTTTTTTGTAAATGCAAGAGTTAAACAAACTCGTATTTTCTTAAAATTAGAGAATGCACAAGGTTTGTTAAGTCAAAATAATAACCTTGTGGCACCTAACTTTGCTTCTAGAGATTTTATCGTACGTTTTGGACTGGTTTGGAACTTCTTCTTATAAAATCTATTTATATAGAAAACATGAAATTTTAAAATGGATGGTTTATCAGAAATACAAAAAATAATTTGTGATAAAACAAGTTGTAATATTTTCAATTTAAAATTTGATCCTGAAAGCAAAGATTATAAAGGAGCTACGTATCAAATAAATTCTAAAAGGGTAATAAGTAGAAGCTCAAAAATAACACCTAAAAAAACAGGGCAGTTTGTTACATTTTGGAAAAGAAACCAAAAAGGAATTACAGAGCCTTTTAATATTGAGTCTAAGTTCGATTTCTTTGTAATAGATGTTGTTAAAGACGATAAGAAAGGACACAATTTATTATTCCTAAAGAAATACTACAAACAAAAGGCATTATAAGCTTTAATGAAAAAGAAGGTAAGCGCGGTTTTCGAGTTTACCCTATGTGGGATAATCCGACCAATAAACAGGCCATTAAAACTCAAAACAGGCAATTAAATTATTTTATAGAATTTAATGAAGTAATTGATGTTGTTAGGTTGAAAGGTCTATATAAAATAGTGTAGCAATCAATCTAAATTTTAGCTTAATACAATTATAGATCATTTTTTATTTAATACATTAGTGTTTGATAAAGAGATATCTTCATGAAAAAAATAGCATTACACTGGCAAATTCTTATAGGTATGACTTTAGGAATTCTTTTTGGATTTTTAATGTTAAAAACACCTGTAGGTTCAAGTATAATTAAAGATTGGATAAAACCAGTAGGTACTATTTTTGTAAGCTTATTAAAGCTAATAGCAGTTCCTTTAATTATTGCTTCTCTTATTAAAGGAATATCTGATCTAAAAGATATTTCAAAGTTTAAAACTATAGGGGGGCGTACTATTTTAATTTATATAGGTACTACTGTTATTGCCATTTGTATAGGTTTAGTATTGGTTAATTTATTTAAACCAGGAGCTAATATTACACCACAAACTATAGAAAAACTAACAGCTACTTATGCTAGTGATGCTAAAATAGCAGAACGTATAATGGAGGCTTCAAAGCAAAAAGAATCTAGTCCATTACAATTTTTAGTAGATATGGTACCGCAAAACGCTGTAGCAGCAATGTCTAATAATAAAGCAATGTTACAAGTTATATTCTTTACCATTTTCATGGGAATTTGTATGCTTTTAGTTCCTGAAAAAGAAAGTAACCCTTTAAAAAAGTTTTTTGACAGCTTAAATTCAGTAGTGTTAAAAATGGTCGATGTTATAATGCTTATGGCCCCATTTGCGGTATTTGCACTTTTGGCAAACGTAGTTGTAAGTGCTGATGATCCAGATATTTTGTTTGCTTTATTACGTTATGCGGGGGTAGTAGTTTTAGGTTTGTTATTAATGGTCGTTGTGTATTTAGCGTTGGTTGCTATTGTAGCTAAAAAATCGCCATTATGGTTTTTAAAACAAATAAGTCCGGCACAATTATTAGCTTTTTCTACAAGTTCTAGTGCGGCAACTTTACCGGTAACTATGGAACGAGTAGAAGAACATGTTGGTGTTGATAAAGAGGTTTCTAGTTTTGTATTACCTGTAGGAGCTACTATAAATATGGATGGAACTAGTTTGTATCAAGCAGTAGCTTCAGTATTTATTATGCAAGTTTTATGGCCTGAAGGCTTAACATTCTCAAACCAAATAAGTATTGTTTTAGCAGCTCTTTTAGCATCGATAGGTTCTGCTGCAGTACCAGGTGCGGGTATGGTAATGTTAGTTATTGTGTTAGAAACAGTAGGTTTTCCTGCAGAAAGA
>CAZJGP010000203.1:0-2815 GCA_964545595.1 uncultured Flavobacteriaceae bacterium
CATTAATGTTGCCCTTTTCTTTTGTATAAAAATTAAAATACTAATTATATTAAACTATACTGATTTGTTAATTTATTAAACAACTCTAAAAGTTTATTTGAAGTTTCTAACACTTTTTGCAATGGCATTTTATTACTATTAAACTCTTTTTTTCTTGTATTAATATCTTGATCAACAACACTTAAAATTTGAGCTATAATACCATCTATAGCAGTATTATTTAATTCATTAACTAATAAGTTATTTATAGTTTCATCCATTTCATAATAAATGTTTTGATACTGTCCACATGCTAATTCTGCATTTTTACCTTTTCTAAATGCTCTACATGCTGCATAATATAGACACATTTTTTGCGACAACATACGTTGTTTACCAGCTATATTTATTGTTTCAACTTTTAATTGTTCTACTGCATTTGCCACACCTAATTGTTTCTGAAATTTAGATTCTTCTTCAATTGCTAGTGTTAACATATGACATTTACTAAGTAAATCTCCTGCTGACTCTAATACTTGTTTAACATCTGGCAACGGTTTATCTGCTAAAACTTTAAAATCATTCCATTTAGATCTTTCTTGACGTATTAATGCTTTTACTTTTGCACTTTGTTCTTTCGAGTTTAAATCTAAAATTTTAAGATTACGCTCAAATATTGTTATTGCAGAGCTTAACTCAGTCTTTAATTCTATAGACGATGCACCTACAACATTTAAAACTTTTACTTTTGCTATTTTTTGAGAGAGCATCCTCTGCTTCCCTGCAACATTAATAGCTTTTTCGTAGCTTATTTTACCAAATTTACTTTTTTGAGCAAAAACAGACGACTGTATCATTACCCCAAACAACATTACAACGGCTAAAATTTTCATTTTTTCTATCTTTATAATTAATATTACTTTATCTATTTATCTAAAAATAAATGGATTATTTTAGATTAATTACAAAATTAAACGATAAAGCATATACCAATGTTAACTCACTGTAAACTAAATACTTAGTTTTAGCTAAAAACACTCAAAAAGCTGTTAAAGTTTGTTTTTTTATACAATAAAAAATTCAATTCGCTGAATAATAGCTACTTATATTTTTATTCGTAAAAAAAGTTCCAATAGGATTAATTCTATTGGAACTTTTAAATTTAGGGGAAAAAGGGGAAAAATATTTTTATACTAATTCGGCAACTTCTGACTCTTTAAATTCCCATTCACCAGCAACTAACCTAGTAATGTAGCAATTATCAGCTTCTTTAATTAGTAATGATCTTTGTTCTTCTGTAATATCACCTTCAATACTAATAACCGAGTTTATCTTTGTTTTAAAGCTACCGTCTGGTTTTTTAATTACTTTCTGTGTTACTTCAGCTTCTACATTACCTATTTCCCATCCATTACGGCGACAAACATTACGCACTGTAGCAACTTTACACATAGAGATTCCAGCTAATACAAACTCTGGTGGAGAAAAACCTAAATCTGTACCTTTAGATGCAACAGGTTCATCACCTACTATAGCATATCGTCCATTACTTATAAATGATGGTATCCTTCTGGTATATTTTTAATTTTTATTGTTGTAGCCATAACTTATATATCAATTGTATAATTATTCTATTCTTATAAAAGTGCTAAATCTCTATTAACACTTTGTCAGTCTCAGACAGTAGTCGAACTTTTTTTCCAAAAATTACAGCTCTATTATCTTTCATATGACCCATAGGTACCTGAAATACAATTGGATACTTAAATTTATTTGTTGTTTCTAAAATCATTTCTTTAATAGAATATCCAAAAGGTATGGTGTTGTCATGCATAGAGGTCATTCCTCCAACAACTAATCCTGCTAAATTATCAAACATTCCATTACGCAATAAATTTTGGAGCATACGATCTACGTGGTAATAATACTCATCTAAATCTTCTATAAATAAAATTTTATTTTTTGTTTTTATCGAAGAGGCTGAACCACATAAAGAATATAATATAGACAAATTACCTCCTATCGCTTCTGCCTCTACTTCTCCTTTAATATTATCCGAACATGCATCAAACTCTATGGCTAATGAATTTCCGCACAAAGCATTTTCTAATGTCTTTTTTGCTTCCGCGGAAGCTTTTTCAATATCAATTGGCATAACAGAATGTATGGTTGCAATACCTAAATTATTAATATGAGAATGCAATACTGTAATATCAGAATACCCTATAACCCATTTTGGTTGTTTTTTTAATTCTGAAAAATCTAATAAATCAATAATACGAACAGTACCATACCCCCCTCTAGCACACCAAATAGCCTTTATTCTATTATCATCTAACATTGCCTGAAAATCAGCAGCTCTCTCTGCATCGGTACCTGCAAATTGATGATGCTCTATACCAATCGTTTTCCCTAATACAACTTTATACCCTAAATTGGTAAGCCAATTAATAGCAAAATTAATTTCTTCTTTAAAAATTTTACGAGCGGTAGAAACAATAGCAACGGTATCTCCTGGTTTTAGCGATTCTGGAATTATCATATATAATGTGTCATATTTAAAGCTAAAATAAACTTCTTAAAATAAATTAGCACACCAAAACCCGAAACCATACGTTTTTAGTAAATTTGCCCCTTTAAAGAAAAACATCATGAGTACACCAAAAAGATATACAATTACCTCAGCATTACCATACACCAACGGACCAATACATATTGGGCATATGGCTGGTGTGTATGTACCTGCTGATATTTATGCACGTTACTTACGTGGAATTGATAAAGATGTTGCTTTTATTGGTGGTAGTGATGAGCATGGTGTTGCAATACCTATGCG
>CAZJGP010000204.1:0-2687 GCA_964545595.1 uncultured Flavobacteriaceae bacterium
TTAAAAACTTGCACAAGTTAAAGCAATGGCTACATGAATTCGTCAAAGAAAAATTAAACAATGATATAATTAAAGGGATTACTCATAACTCTTTTTACAATAACGCTTATATAGAGCATCTTGAAATTTAATTGGTATTATATATTGTGAAATGTTTTAGTGTTTTTTCTGTAAAAATTGTTTTTTGGTATAGTGTAATTAATAAGATACTATCTTACTAATTCAGGAAATTTAGCTTTAAATTTTTCTAACCTAGGTTTTGATACGCCAACTATATAGCGTTGATTAGGGTTTTTACGTTCGTAGTCTTGGTGATATTCTTCTGCTCTCCAAAACTTTTTAAAAGGAATAATTTCGGTAACTACTTTATCGGTGTATTCTTTTTGAATTTCTTCTTTATAGGCATCTGCTATTTGTTTTTCTGTATCGTTTGTATAAAAAATTACAGAACGGTAAGCGTCTCCAAAATCAGGATATTGACCTACAGTAGTTGGGTTTTGAGAACCATAAAATACTTTAACTAAAGTTTTAAAATCTACTTCTTCTGGGTTGTATTGAACTTCAACAACTTCAGCATGTCCTGTTCCGCCATTAGCAACTTGCCTATAAGTAGGGTTTTCTTTATTTCCGCCTGAGTAACCAGATACTACTTCTTTTACTCCTTTTACGTGTTCAAAAATAGCTTCTACACACCAAAAACAACCACTTGCAAAATAAGCATTTTCACGAGGACCTTTTGTTTGGTCAGCAGTATGTTCAATTTTTATAGTAGATGGTGTGTTTACCTCTTTAGTTCTTTCCGCAGAAGCGCAAATATTAAAAATTAAAGGCATTAAAAGTAAGCTGAAAATTTTCATGTTCTTAAAAAATTATTAAAGTAAAATAATGGTACTAGTTTATCAGTTTTTTAAACTATGTTAGTTTTACACAATTGGACGGACATATTTATAATAACTTTCATTATGGCACAAATACAAGAGTCTCTATTACGGTTTTTAGGAGAATTAGCGGAGAATAATAACCGAGAATGGTTCGATGAACAGAAAACTCGTTATACAAAAGAACAAGATCTATTTAATGATTTTAGTAATGAAGTTTTAGAAGTTCTACGTGGGGTTGATAAAATTGAAAAATTAAAGATATATCGTATATATAGAGATATACGCTTTAGTAAAGATAAAACGCCATTTAAAACAAATAGGACTTTGAATTTTATTAGAGAAGGAGAAGCTTTAAGAGGAAGTTATTACATGCATATAGCTCCAGGAGATAGTTATATTGGGGCAGGTTTTTTTAGTCCGAATCCGGCTGATTTATTACGTATTCGTAAAGAATTTGAAATGGATGACCAAGAAATTAGAGACATTATGAATGTTCCAGAATTTAAAAAGGCATTTGGTAGTGAGTTTGTACCTAAAGATCAGGTTAAAACCGTACCTAAAGGATTTTCAAAAGATCATAAGGCGTTAGATTTAATTAAGAATAAGACTTTCTTTTTTAAGCAAAGTTTTACAGATGAGCAAATTCTTAAAGAAAACTTTAAAGATGAGGTTTTGAAAAGCTATCAGTTGTTACGACCATTTTTAAATTATATGAGTGATGTATTGACAACAGACTTAAATGGGGTTTCCTTACTAAAAGACCAAGAGTAATAAAAAAGTATTACTTGTTTAAATAAGTATTTAAAAAATAGATATAAGCTTAAAGAATCAGCAAATCAATTTTTATCTTTGTTGTCTAATAATATTTCATACAAATGAATACAATTACCGATACTAATTACCAATTTGAAGGACAAAAATCTGTATATAAAGGAAAGGTACGCGAGGTTTATGCTATAGAAGAAGATCTTTTAGTGATGATTGCAACGGATCGTCTTTCGGCATTCGATGTGGTTATGCCTAAAGGAATTCCTTATAAAGGACAAATCTTAAACCAGATTGCTACTAAGATGATGAAAGCAACGGAAGATATTGTTCCTAATTGGTTAATTGCAACTCCTGATCCGAGTGTAGCGGTAGGTCATTTATGTGAACCTTTTAAGGTTGAAATGGTTATTCGTGGTTATTTATCAGGTCATGCAGCTCGTGAATACAAAGCAGGACGTAGATTAATATGTGGAATGCCTATGTTAGAAGGAATGAAGGAAAATGATAAATTTCCTGATCCGTTAATTACGCCTTCTACTAAAGCTGATAATGGAGAACATGATGAAGATATTACTCGTGAAGAGATATTATCTAAAGGTATAGTTAGTGAAGAAGATTATATTGTTTTAGAAAAATACACAAGAGCTTTATTTAAAAAAGGAACTGAAATTGCAGCTGAACGCGGTTTAATTTTAGTAGATACTAAATATGAGTTTGGTAAAACTAAGGATGGAAAAATTGTTTTGATTGATGAAATCCATACACCAGATTCTTCTCGTTATTTTTATGCTGATGGTTATCAAGAGCGTCAAGATAAAAATGAACCTCAAAGACAATTATCAAAAGAATTTGTACGCCAATGGTTAATAACTAATGGTTTTCAAGGAAAAGAAGGGCAACAAATTCCAGATATGAATGAAGAATATATTAATTCAGTTTCGGAACGATATATTGAGCTTTATGAGAAGATAACAGGAGAAGCTTTTGTAAAAGCAGATTTATCTAATATAGAACAACGTATTCAAGATAATGTAGATT
>CAZJGP010000205.1:0-20084 GCA_964545595.1 uncultured Flavobacteriaceae bacterium
TTTAGAAGATGCCATTGTAGAAGAAGTTTGTGCTGATTTAGGAACAGAGGTTGTTCCGGCAAATTATAATTGTCCTGGGCAATTGGTAATATCAGGTGGTGTTGAAGCAATTAATAAAGCTTGTGAGGTATTGAAGGAAAAAGGGGCTCGTAGAGCTTTAGTTTTACCAGTTGGTGGTGGGTTTCATTCTCCATACATGGAGCCTGCAAGAGAAGAGTTAGCAGCAGCAATATTATCGACTACTTTTAAAGAACCTTTTTGTCCTATATATCAAAATGTAACCACTACAGCAGTTACAAATGCAGAAGAGATTAAAAGTAATTTAATAGCTCAATTGACTGCGCCAGTAAAATGGACACAAAGTGTACAACAAATGATAACTGATGGAGCAATATCGTTTACTGAAGTTGGGCCAGGAAAAGTTTTGCAAGGTTTAGTTAAAAAAATTGATCGTAGTGCTCAAACATTTGGAGCTACCATCTAAAATTAAATTATAATAAATAAAAAAGGCTCTATTTTAATAGAGCCTTTTTTATTTATTTTCCTCTTCTGTTTAAGAGTTTTGCTATTTTATCTATAAAATTTTCTTGTGTAAATGGTTTTTTAAGATAACTATCAATACCATTAGTTGTACACATGTTTTTAACATTAGAAACGTTAAGAGCAGAAACAGCTATAATTGGTAGTTCTTTTATAAAACTATCCGCGTACTTTTCTCTAATTGTTTTAGATAATTCAAAACCACTCATTCCAGGTAGTTTTATATCTAATATCATAATGTCGTACTTTCTGTTCTCTATAGCTTTTATAGCTTCTTCGGCAGAAGATACGACATGAATAAAAAATGCTCCTTCGTTTAAAAGCATTTTCATAATTAAATATTGAGTAGATAATTTGTTTTCAACAACAATAGCTTTGTATTTTTTACTTTTATTAATTGTTGCTTTTTTAGGCTTTTCAGTTGTAACTTCTTGTTGGTGTTTTATATTTAAATCTAATGTAAATTTTGACCCTTTATCAACGTTACTTTTTACATCAATTTCACCATTCATTAATGTAACTAATTTAGATACTATGTGTAAACCAAGGCCAGAGCCTTCACCAATTTCATTGTGCTGTATAAAAGGTTGGAATATAGTTTCCAAATGTTCTTTATCAATTCCAACACCAGAATCTTCAACTGTTATTTTAATTTTTTGTTTATTACTTTTTCCTCCTATTTTTTTGGCAGTAAATTTAATAAATCCTTCTTCTGTATATTTAATAGAGTTGTTTAGAAGGTTGTTTACTACTTGGTAAATACGGGTTTTATCCCCATACATATCTTTTGATATTTTTGGATCAATATCAACAATAAAATCTAAAGCTTTTTCGCTAGTAAGATGTTTGTATGAGTTAGAAATGGAATCTAATAAGTCAACTAAGTCAAAATTTTCTTCGACAAGCTGAAAACTACCTAGTTCAATTTTAGATAAATCAAGCATATCATTAAAAATATACTTTAAATATTCTCCTTCTTTTTTGATAATACGAATAAGTTCTTCTTGTTCGTACGAAAGTTCAGTTTTTTCAAGTAATTCAAGAAAACCCTGTATGGCTAGTATAGGCGTAGATATTTCATGATTAATATTAGAAATAAATTCGTTTTTAAAAGCTTCTTTTTCTAAAAGTAATTTATTAGAAAAAGATAATTCTTGAGACCTAATAATAGATTCGTTTCGTTCTTGGGAAACCTTATTTAGATCATTATATGCTCGTGAGTAATCAAAAAGAGTAACGGTTACTTCGTTGTCATTAACGATAATAACAATATCACATATTTTGTTATCACTTTTTGTAGAGTTTAAGTGCACGCAAGGGAACGTGAATTCCTCTTCTTTTTCAGACGTTCCAACTAAGGTGTTTATTATTTCAAAAAAAGGATGCGCATCGTATATTGAAATTCCTTTTTTCCATTTAGGGAACAAGGTGTCATCGGATTGAGTAATTACACCTTCTTTATTAAGGCTTATTAGTTGAACGTTTTTATATATTCGTTTGTTGTTAAGTTCGTCAGCCATAATAAAAAATTATTTAACTAATTGGTTTGCAATTTCATTGAAAATAGTCTCAACTTCAACACCTGTTTTGGCACTTGTTAAGTGGTCAAAATTAACATCGTATTCTTTTAATGACTCAGCTACTTTTGTTTTAAAAACGCAGTCTATTTTATTTCCTATTACTTTTACTATAACATTAGGAAATTTATCTTTTAAAAATTTAATTTGCGTGTTGATGTTCTTATAAGTATCTACTCTGGTTAAATCAAAAATATAAATAAAAGCATGGCTTCCCATTAGGTAAGCACTTCTTCCTTCGGTAATTTCCATATTACCTTCGGTATCCCATAATATTAAAGATAGTTCTACCCCGTTATCTAGGTTTATAACTTTTTTTTGTATTTGAACACCAAGTGTAGATTTGTAATCCTCTGAAAATTCATTATCAATATATCTTCGGAATAAAGAGGTTTTTCCTACTCCAAAGGGACCTACTAATGTAACTTTTTTAGATAATTTCATTTGTAAAATAAGCTTTTAATCTTTTTGTGAAAACTTCACTGTTGTTAATGTCCTCTTTCGATATTCCATTTTGAGCAAAATCTAATATTTTGTTTTCTAACAGATCTTTAATAGTTGCATTATATGGGCCACTAACTACAGCAGTTATGTAATAATTGTAAAAATTTTGAATATGTAAAGTGTACAATTCATAATTAATTGTTTCTAAATTTTGTTCTTCCGAGATAAAAGCGTCTTCAACAAAACTTTTTATTGCTGTGAGCATTCCAGCAAGCATGTCTTCATCAATGAAATTTTGATCTTCTCTAGAATGTTTAGCAACTAATATCCCAGAATCTTTTTCAATAACTAATATTTGAAGTAAATGGGGTTTGGTTGCATTTGCAAAAACCTCATTTACAACTTGTTTCTTGTTAAATATAGCTCTAAATAAATTTTTAAAAGAAAACGCATTAGCAATTTTATCGTTAATTCTTTCGTTTAATAAACTAATTTCGTGAGCAATATACTTTTTTATCATTTTTCCTATAATAGGAAATAAGGCTTCAACTACTGCTTCTTGAGAATTTTTTATCTCTTTTTTTAAAGATGATACAATTAATGGGGATAATTGCTCTTTGGTAAAATTGTTTATTTTACTTTGAACAATTGGATTTATTTTTTTTGCAAACTCCTCAGGAGTATTAATAGTATTTTTTAAATTCTCTATTTCTGAAGCAAGTGATTGCGTTACCTCTTGCTCATCGTTGAGAAGGATTTTTTTTAGTAATTCAAGACGTTCATTTTTTTCCATAAACGTTTTAAAGGTTACTCACTAACTTGATTTCCCAATTTAATCAATAATTGACTTAAAGTTTTCTTGTCAATTTTTTTGTCTTCTAGATTTTCAATTTTTTCAGAAATGCTATCTTCAACTTCTGTAATTCGAATGTTTAAATCAGTACTTAGGTTATCTATTAAAGCATTTAATTCAGATCTAGTCTCTTCAATAAAGCTTCTTAACTCATCTCGCTTAGTGGTAATTTCTTTTTTTAAAGATTCAAATTCAGAATCATAAGCTTGAATGTTTTCACCAAAAATAAGATTCTTTATTGTTTCTATTTTTGAACTAGCATCATTGAGCGGGTCAGTATTGGGGGTAATTTTTTCAGACATAAAAGTATGTTAAAATTTAAAAATCCTAACAAAGATAACACTTTGTTAACTATTATTAGTTTTCTTTTTAAAATACAAATAATTATGCTTTAGTTATTAAGTCTTGTTACTTAAATTTGTCGGATAGAAAAAATGATTGATAAAAAGAATCATTTACAGTATATATTTATAGAAATGAAAGTATTCAAGTTTGGTGGGGCATCTGTAAAAGATGCAGAAGGTGTAAAAAATGTAGTAAGTGTTTTAAATAAAGTAGGTAAAGAAAATACTTTAGTTGTAGTTTCTGCAATGGGAAAAACTACAAATGCGCTAGAGGTTGTAATTGAGCAATACCGAGACAAAAGTCCAAATCTTAATAAAAGTATTCAAGATTTAATTAATAGTCATGATGGTATTTTAACAGATTTGTTTGGGAACCCACAACATTCAATTTTCGATAAGATTAAAGCAATTTTTGCAGATTTACAAACAATGCTAGATCGCAATAAATCGCCTAAATACGATTACATATATGATCAAGTAGTTAGTTACGGAGAAATAATTTCGACGACTATACTAAGTGCTTATTTAGAACATGTAGGTTATAAGAACCAGTGGTTAGATGCTCGTTCGTTAGTAAAAACAGATAGTACTTATAGAGATGCTAAGGTTGACTGGGAAGCAACCCAAGAAGCAGTTGTTGCAGCAGTTGATAAAAAATCATTAAGCATTACACAAGGTTTTATTGGTGCAGATACTAATAACTTTACTACTACTTTAGGTAGAGAAGGGAGTGACTATTCAGCAGCTATTTTTGCTTACTGTTTAAATGCAGAAAGTGTAAGTATTTGGAAAGATGTTCCTGGTGTATTAAATGGTGATCCAAGAGTATTTAAAGATACGCAGTTATTAAATCAAATTTCTTATGAAGAAGCTATTGAGTTAGCTTTTTATGGAGCATCAGTAATTCATCCTAAGACATTACAACCGCTACAACAAAAAGAAATTCCATTATACGTTAAATCATTTATTAACCCAGAAAATCCTGGTACGGCAGTAAGTAAAGGGCAAACTTTAGAGCCGTTTGTGCCTTGCTTTATAGTTAAAAAGAATCAGGTGTTAATTTCGTTATCGTCATTAGATTTTTCTTTTATAGTTGAAGAAAATATTAGTGAGGTGTTTAGTTTATTTCATAAATACCAAATTAAGGTAGATTTAATACAAAATTCAGCTATTAGTTTTTCTGTATGTGTAGATAATAAGTTTGGGCACTTACAAGAGTTAATTAATGAATTAAAAGCTAAGTTTAAAGTTTCTTTTGAAGAAGGAGTTTCGTTATATACTATTCGTCATTTTAATGATGCAGCAGCAAAAAGTTTAGAAGCGGGTAATGAAATATTGTTAAAACAATTAGGTACCGAAACATACCAGATAGTTACAAAGGCATAATTTAATTTCGTGCTTTTTTATTTAGCAGTATAAACTGAAGATTGTTTCTTTTATATATAGAAATGTCTCTCATGTTTATGCTGCTATTTTTTTGTAAGTAAAATCACACTTGTATTTAAAATAAATAAATAATTTGTTAGTTATTATATACCGTGTACTGAATTTAAAACAACTAATTATAAAGTATAATTGTTTGTGCTTTTAAGTAGATATTTTGTTTAAAGTATTTTAGTAGAAAATTTATGCTTTTTCATTAGTAATATATCAATGTTAAAAGCCCAATAAATAAATAATTTTTTAACAAGTTAAGATAAAGTACTTTTTGTAAGATGTATAGAATATCTCGTCAAATAGAAGTATATTGCGCTCTTGTATTTGTTAATATAAAAGACAACAAATAGTCATTAAATTTTTTCGGATTTGCTCACAGAATATCCTATAATAAAAGTAATAATACCAGCATATAACGAGGCAGACTCTATAGCTAAAGTTATAGGTGATATTCCGAGTATTGTAAACGAAGTAATAGTAGTTAATAATAATTCTAATGATAATACTGTTGAAGTAGCTACTAAAGCTGGTGCAACAGTGTTAGATGAATTAGATAGAGGTTATGGCTATGCTTGTTTACGAGGTTTACGTTATGTTTCTGCATTTGATACACCACCTGATATTATTGTTTTTTTAGATGGTGATTATAGCGATTACCCTGAAAAATTAACAGAAATAGTAGCTCCAATAATTAATGATAACATAGATCTAGTAATAGGTGCTCGTGTTAAAAAATTACAAGAAAAAGGTGCTATGACCATTCCTCAAGAATTTGGTAATTGGTTAGCAACTTTTTTAATGGGGAAAATTTTCAATGCAACATATACTGATTTAGGTCCTTTTAGAGCAATTAAATATGCTAAACTAATGGATTTGAAAATGCAAGATAAAACCTATGGTTGGACTATAGAGATGCAATTAAAAGCATTAAAGCAAAAGTTAACTTATACTGAGGTTGCAGTTCCGTATAAAAAGAGAATCGGAGTTTCTAAAATATCAGGAACAATTACAGGTGCAGTATCAGCAGGAGTTAAAATATTAGGTTGGATTTTTAAATATACTTTTTTAAAATAATGGAAATTACCATTGTAGTCATATATACGTTAGCCATGATAGTTCTGTTTTTATACAGTTTGGCGCAGTTAACAATTCTTTTTAGTTATTTAAAATCGAAAAGAAATCCATTAACGAAAGAGCAGAAATTTGATTTTTCTAATGAAAATGAAATTCCTTTAGTTACTATACAACTTCCTATTTTTAATGAGTTGTATATGGTTGAAAGTTTATTGGATAACATAGCTAAATTAGATTATCCAAAAGACAAGTTAGAAATTCAAGTTTTAGATGATTCGACAGATGAGTCGGTAGAAATCACTAAAAATAAAGTGGCTTTTCTACAAGAAGCAGGGCTTAATATATCATACATACACCGTACTAATAGAGAGGGTTTTAAAGCAGGAGCTTTAAAAGAAGGTTTAGAGTTTGCTAAAGGAGAGTTTATAGCCATTTTTGATGCTGACTTTTTACCAAAACCAAATTGGTTGTTAGAAACGATACCTTATTTTAAAGATTCTAAAATAGGAGTGGTGCAAACTAGATGGGGGCATACTAATAGAAATTACTCATTATTAACAAAAATTCAAGCCTTTGCATTAGATTTTCATTTTACGATTGAACAAACAGGTCGTAATGCTAAAAAAGATTTTATAAACTTTAATGGTACTGCAGGAGTTTGGCGTAAAGAATGCATTTTTGATGCAGGAAATTGGCAAGGTGATACTTTAACGGAAGATTTAGATCTTAGTTACCGTGCACAACTTAAAGATTGGGAGTTTAAGTATTTAGAGCAAGTAGAAACTCCAGCAGAGCTTCCTGTAGTTATTAGTGCAGCACGTTCACAACAATTTAGATGGAGTAAAGGACCTGCTGAAAACTTTAAGAAAACATTTAAAGCAGTTTTAGCAAACAAAACATTACCATTAAGTACTAAAGTACAAAGCTTATTTCACTTATTAAATAGTACCATGTTTGTTTTTGTTCTATTAACAGGTTTGTTAAGTGTACCGTTATTATATATTAAAAATAACAATCCACTTTTTGGATGGTATTTTAACTTAATGGCATTTTTTGCATTAAGTTCTCTAGTGTTTTATATATCGTATTGGGTTAGTTATAAAGAGCTTCATGGAGGTGGAGTTAAAAACTTTACCAAATACACTGGTCTTTTCCTTACATTTTTTTCAATAGCAATGGGTTTTTCAATGCACAATACAATTGCAGTTATAGAAGGGCATATGGGTAAACGAAGTGAGTTTGTTAGAACCCCAAAATTCAATTTAAAAACAATTGGGAAATCTTGGAGAGAAAATAAATATATAGCAAAAAACATATCTACTACAACTATTATGGAAGCCCTATTAATGGGGTATTTTGCATTCGGATTGTATAGCGCTTATTTATTAGATGATTACGGTTTATCATTCTATCATTCTATGTTGTTTTTTGGATTCTCATTTGTGTTTATTAAGTCAATAACTTCAAAAATGTAATGAAGTCAATAACGCAATCATGGTTGTTTAATTGGTTATTAATAGGTTTTAGCTTATTACTTTATTATTTTTTAGGATATGAATTAGAGCGTTCACAATTTGGAGTGCTTATTACTTCTGTTTTATTCCTTTTCGGAATTAATTATTTCCTTGTAAAAGAAAGTCGTTTTAAAATATCTCATCTATTAATTATAGGTGTTTTATTTAGGTTAGTGCTATTGGTGCTTACCCCTAATTTATCTCAAGATTTTTACCGTTTTGTGTGGGATGGTCGTACTTTGTTTAACGGATCAAACCCTTATTTAACAACTCCTAAAAACCTTATTGAACAAGGAATTTTCCCTGTACATCAAGCAAAAGAATTGTTTGAAGGTATGGGTATGTTAAATGCCAGTCATTATACTAATTACCCACCTATAAGTCAATTATGTTATATAATTGCAGCTCTGTTTAGCAGTAAATCTTTGTTAGGGAGTATAGTTGTATTAAGACTACAAATAATTTTAGCTGATATCGGGATTTACTATTTCGGTAAAAAGATATTAGAACATTTGAATTTACCTGTTAAATCAATTTTCTTATATTTTTTAAACCCTTTTATAATACTAGAGCTGACAGGTAATTTGCATTTTGAAGCTGTTATGGCTTTCTTTTTAATGTGGAGTGTTTATTTGTTGTTAGTAAAAAAACAATGGGTATTTGCGGCAATTATATTTGGATTATCTATAAGCGTAAAGTTGATTACGTTACTTTTTTTACCAGTCTTTTTTGTTTTCTTTTTGGAGCAGAAATTCTCTATAACGCAATTTCTTAAAAAAGAAAATAGACCGCAGTTATTAAAATATATTGCTTTTTGTATTCTAGTATTGGTAACAACTGTCGGAACATTTTTACCATTCGTATCGCAAGAGTTAATAGCCAATTTTGGAGCCTCTATAGGCTTGTGGTTTCAAAATTTTGAATTTAATGCAAGTATTTATTACATTATTCGTTGGATAGGTTTTCAGGTTGTAGGTTGGAATATTATTGGAACCGTTGGTAAAATATTACCATTAGTAGTAATTTTAATAATAGCTATTATTAGCTTGGCGCGAAGAAACTATGACAAGCAAATATTATTAACATCAATGCTATTTAGTATTTGCAGTTATTTAATGCTTTCAACAACCATACATCCTTGGTATTTAACCATACCATTAGCATTATCTGTACTTACTAAATATCGTTTTGTTTGGGTGTGGACATTTACTATATTCTTTAGTTATTCGGCATATAGATACCCAGAGTTTAAAGAAAATTTATATTGGGTTACACTCGAGTATTTAATAATGATAAGTGTTTTTTTATACGAAGTTTTAAAACCAAAAAAGAGTCTTATATAAATTATATAAGACCCTTCTTTTTGTTTTATTTGGGTAATTATTTCTCTAAAAATAACTTGTTATAAGTTTTCGAATAATAAGCTTTAATGGTCTGGTCTAGTTTATAACTAGTGCATTTTTTTTCAGACAAAAATAAGTTGTACGATTCGTTTTTGTAATTAACAACAAGCAAACTTTTATCTCCTTTTAAACGTTGTTTACAACGTAACTTTGTTATAGAGACTTCAACTAAAACAGCTTCTTTACGTGCTTTGTTGTCTTTTGAATCTATTTTTACAAACCAATAAATTCCAACAACTATTAATACTAATGCAAGTAAAGAAACAGATTTCATATTTGTATTATTTTGTTACAAAATCAATTACAGTTTTTGTAATAAAATTAATTTGTTCATCGTCTAATTCGGTATGCATTGGTAAAGCGATAACTTCTTTTACTAATTGATTAGTAACAGGAAAATCTTCTTCTCGGTAACGAGAATCTACATATGCTTTTTGAGAGTGTAATGGTATTGGGTAGTATACTCCACACGGAATATTGTTTGCCTGTAAGTGAGCAACTAAAGTATCTCTATCTACATTCTTTACCTTTAAGGTATACTGATGAAAAACATGAGAGTTTTCACTTTCTGTATTGTTTATTACAGGTGTAGTAATGTTTTCAATTTCTGCGAAAGCGGCAGTATATTTTTTAGCAGCAGTTCTACGCGCAGTGTTATAGTTGTCTAAATTAGGAAGTTTTGCTCTAAGAACGGCAGCCTGTATAGAATCTAAGCGAGAGTTTACACCTACCACATCATGATGGTAACGCTCATACATTCCATGATTAACAATACCTCTAATGGTGTGGGCTAATTTATCATCATTTGTAAAAATTGCTCCACCATCACCATAACAACCTAAATTTTTAGAAGGAAAAAATGAAGTAGAGGCAACATGACCTAAATTTCCAGTCATTTTTTTATCGCCGTTTGCCAAGGTGTAACTAGCACCTATTGCTTGAGCATTGTCCTCAATTACAAATAAATTATGTTTTTCGGCAATGGCTAAAATGGCATCCATATTAGCAGCTTGCCCAAATAAATGCACAGGAACAATAGCCTTTGTTTTTGGTGTAATAGCCTTTTCAATTGCAGCTGGATCAATATTAAAAGTATCTGGTTCTACATCTACTAATACGGGCGTTAATTGTAATAAAGCAATAACCTCTACGGTTGCAGCAAAAGTAAAATCAGCAGTAATAACTTCATCACCAGGTTTTAAGCCAAGGCCCATCATTGCAATTTGTAAAGCATCAGTACCATTGGCACAAGGTATCACATGCTTAACACCTAGGTATTGTTCTAATTCTTCTTGAAATTTATGTACATGTGGCCCATTTATATAAGCCGATGTGTTTAAAACCTCTTGAATAGAATCGTTAACTTGTTCTTTTATATTTTCGTATTGACCTTTTAGGTCAACCATTTGTATTTTCTTCATATGAATATGCTCAATGTTTCAAAAGTACAAAATATACAGCGTAGCGTCAATGTTATTTTGATTCTAAAAAATGAATAGTTTATACTGTATACATTGGGTTTACATTAAGAAACGTATTTTAGCAATTGAATAATAATTTTATTGATTTTGAAATTCATTTATAATCTTTCCGCTTACTTTTTTCAAGCAATATTACCTTTATTGTCTAGTATTTCTGCTAAAATGAAATTGTTTGTAAATGGTCGTAAGCAGGTTTTTACAGAATTGAATAAAATAGATTTTTTTAAAAATGAATGGTTTTGGTTTCATTGCGCTTCGTTGGGTGAGTTTGAGCAAGCTTTGCCGCTTATTGAAAAATTAAAAAAGCAAGAGAATTTAAAAGTGATAGTTACTTTTTTTTCGCCTTCAGGCTATGAACAAAAGAAAAATCATAAGCTTTTAGATAAAGTTGTTTACCTACCAATTGATACTCCAAGAAATGCTAGAAAATTTATAGAAAAAATAAAACCTAAAGCAGCATTCTTTGTTAAATATGAATTTTGGGAAAATTATTTTTCAGTTTTAAACACATATAAAACACCAATTTATATGGTGTCTTCTGCTTTTAGAAAAGACCAAATTTACTTTAAGTGGTATGGTGGTTTTTTTAAGAATACTTTAAAAAGAGTGACTCATTTTTTTGTACAAAATAAACTTTCGTTAGAAGTATTAAAGGAGAATGGTTTTGAAAATGCCTCTGTAAGTGGCGATACACGTTTTGATAGAGTTCATGCACAATTGAGCATGGACAATAGCTTAGAATTTATAGAAAAATTTAAACAAAATAGATTGTGTGTTGTTTTAGGAAGTACATGGCCCGATTGTGAAAAAGCGTTTATAAAAACTATTAATAATAGTTCTGATAATGTTTGTTTTGTAGTAGCTCCGCACGAAGTTAAATCAGAAAAAATTAAAAGTCTTTTAGAGAAAATAACAGTAAAATCAAGTTTATTTTCAGAAGGAATAGAAGAAATAAGCAAGGTTTTGATAATAGATGCTATAGGTTATTTAACTCGTGTTTATAGTTATGCAGATATAGCTTATGTAGGAGGAGCAATTGGAACAACAGGTTTGCATAATATTTTAGAGCCTGCAGTTTTTGGTATGCCTATTTTAGTAGGGCCTAATACACAAAAATTCCCTGAAGCTAAAGCTTTAGAAAATTATGGAGGATTAAAAGTAGTTTCTAATGAGAATGAATTTGAAGAAACAGTATCCGAATTAATTTCTAATGAAATTTTAAGAAATAAAATGGGTAATTTTTCGGCTCAATTTATAAATACTCAAGTTGGAGCAACGAATATTGTAACATCATTCTTGAATACTAAAAAAGAATTGTAGTTTACTTGTTTAATCCTTCCGCAATAAGCTTTAATAAAAAAGTTTCTCGTTCAATAGATATTCCTTTTTTTGTACTTGTAGCAATGGTGTTTTCATTATGTTTAATAGCATCGTTAATGTTTATCCAAAGTGCTTTCATACCGTTGTTAGTTTCGTAAGATTCCATGTTAGTAGCACCAAGTTCCTTGTTTGCATCGCAGGTATAACAGTAAGAAATCATATGCTGAATATCATAGTCTGGCTTGTGCCATGGCCTATATTCTTTATAAATACCAAATTCTTTTATGTTGGTTATGTCTTTGGCTCCTGTTTCTTCAGAAAGCTCCCGTTTCATTCCTTTTATTTTGTCTTCATCACTATCTAAGCCACCTCCGGGTAGGCTATAATCATCGTATCTTTTAGTGTATAAAAGTAGAATGGAATCATTTTTTAAAACAATGCTTCTAGTTGCTAAACGTGTAAAAACCGATTTGTTTTCCAATGTTTTTACATCTGGATGAAAATGAGTTTTTAGAATTTGCATAAGAATGAATTTGTTAGTGTTAAGTTTGAAATAATAATATATAAAAAAGCACCTGATACCTTAAAATATCAAGTGCTTTTTATATTTAAATAAGATTAGTTTTTAGGAAAAAAATCAGGAATTAATTGCTTTAATTTTTCTAGGGTTTCGTCTACCGTTAAGTTACTCATTCCTCCAGATGCGTTAGCATGTCCACCACCATTAAAATGTTCCTTAGCTAAAATATTAACTGGATTATCTGCTCCTTTAGAGCGGAAAGAAATTTTCATAATTCCGTCACGTTCTGTAAATACAACAGCGGCTTTTATACCTTTAATAGAAAGTACTAAGTTGGCTAAACTATCAGTATCTCCTTTTTTGTAGTTGTATTCAGCAAGCTCTTCTTTTGATAAAGAAATAATACCAACGTTATTATCGTATAGAATTTCTAACTTTTTGCTCATGGCGTAACCTTGTAAGCGTAAACGAGACTCGGTATTATTATCACTTAATTTTTCATGAATTAAATGATGCTCTACACCTGCAGCTAAAAGTTTGGCTAACACTTCATGTGTACGAGGTTGTACTGAATTAAACCTAAAACTACCTGTGTCTGTTAAAATTCCTAGATATAAAGGTGTGCCAATTTTTTGGTCTAATAAATCAATATGTCCTGATTGTTCAATTAACTCTACAATAAGTTGTGAAGTTGAACATACAGCAGGTTCCGAAACGGTAATAGTAGGAAAGTCTTCAGGATTTAAATGATGATCAATCATTATTTTATTACAAGTTGCTTCTTCTAATAAAGTTTGCATTTCAGGTCCCACACGATTGGTGGCGTTGTAATCTAAACAGAAAATTAAATCTGCTTTTTTCATATGCTCTGTTACAAGCTCAGGGTTTTCATCCATTAAAAGAATAGATGATGTATCTAGCCAATATAAAAACTCAGGAGCTTTATCTGGGTGGCAAATAGTAGCTTTTTTACCTAACTTTTCAATAAAATATAATAACCCTAAAGAAGAACCAATAGAGTCTCCATCGGCTGATTTATGTGCAGTAATAACAATATGAGAAGCTGCTTTAATTTCAGATTCAATTTGTAAATAGGTATTCATGAGTTGTATTTTGTATCTTTTTCTAAAATATAATAGTATTATATTTTAACTGCATTAGGTTGCATTTGTTCTATTATATGTTAAAAAAATATCAATTATTTTTTTGTTAAACTAAGAATTCAATTAAAGTTTTGATTGTTAGCTACCAAGGTGTAGTGTAACCAATGGATAGTGCTGTAAAGCTATCTGTCGAGTTTCCTATTTTTTGTCCGTTTGATGTTTTAAAATTTACTTCTGGTATATAATTGTATTCTAAGCCTAGTCTGAATTTACCAATATCAAATCCGCTTCTTATTAAAAAAAGAATTTGGCCATTGGATTTTGCATCTCTTTCGCTTATAAATATGTCGTTTTCAAAAATTTCGAAATTTTGTTTATTTGTTATATAGTAACCAATACCACCTCCAATAAAAGGTCTTAAAGATTTATCTTCATTTCTAAAATACTTTTCATAAGTAGCTGTTAAATGAGCAGTAACGGAGATGTTTAAAGCATCAGGTCTTTCCTTGAACCTAGATTCATCTATTGAGCTTATATTTCTTCCAAAACCAATAGATCCACCGATTCTTAATCCTAATAAATTATTTGAATTAATAGTATGTTTTGGTTCAATAATCAGGCCTAAACTACCTGATCCGTTTTCAGAATATGTAATCTGAATTTCAGATTTAACAGCTGAGATTAATTTATTTTTTTCTTGTGCAATTAACAAATAAGAGCAAAAAAAGAAAACTAATTGTATATTTTTAATCATAACCGCCACTAATATATATCGTTAAACTAGATTAAGCTTATCAATATTGATTGCTAATAAATGGTTGCTGCTATTTGTTTTTAATATCTAAAACAAGCCGTTTAATTCTGCGTCTATACGAGTAATTATTTTTCCTAAATCTTCAGGGTTATCTACAAAGTTAAGATTATCAACATCTATAATTAAAAGCTTTCCTTTTGTGTAACCTTTTGCCCAATCTTCGTAACGATCATTAAGTTTGCTTAAGTAGTCTATAGAGATACTACTTTCGTAATCTCTACCACGTTTATGAATTTGCGATACTAAGTTAGGAATGCTGCTTCGTAAATAAATTAATAAATCAGGTCCTTTAACTACACGTTCCATTAAATCGAATAGAGAACGGTAATTTTCAAAATCACGATTAGTCATTAAGCCCATAGAGTGCAGGTTTGGGGCAAAAATATAAGCATCTTCATAAATACTACGATCTTGAATAGTAGCTTTTCCAGATTCTCGAATATCTAAAATTTGACGAAAACGACTATTTAAAAAATATACTTGAAGATTAAAAGACCAACGTTCCATAGTGTTGTAAAAGTCTTCTAAATAGGGGTTTTCCATTACATCTTCATATAAAGGATTCCATTTGTAATGCTTAGCTAATAATTCGGTTAAACTAGTTTTTCCTGCTCCTATGTTTCCTGCTACAGCTATATGCATGTTTTTGTTTTATTGGGTAATCAATTGGTATGTGTACAAAGTACTATTGCTGTAAATATAAAGTTTTTCGTTGCCAAGAAAAACACCTTGTGTCGAGTTTTTTGGTTTTTTTAAGGTGTCTAAAGATTTTAAGTTGGTGTCAAAAAAGTGAAATTTAGTATTGCTAATAGCTAATAGTAAATTGTTGTTTAATTCTATTTTTTGGATGTTATCTATTGTGGTCTCGCAAATACTTGATCCGTAGTTGTTAAAGCCTGTTATTTTATCTTCAAAAAGTAAATAAGCAGAATTAAAGCCTGAAGCTAAATCTTTGGGTTCATTACTTATAGGATTGTTGTCTGTAATTTTTGTGTTAGTCTTGTAATTGTAAAATTCTAACTGATTGTTTAAAGAATTATAAAGCCAAACTTCTTTGTTTTTTGTGTTTTGAACCCATTTAGCAATTCTAATAGGGGTAATGTTATTTAAATTAACACGTTTGACTTCGCTTAGAAAACGATCTAACAAAACAAAAGTGTTTGTTAATTCGTAGAAAACTAAAATTTGTAAAGGATTAATTGTGGATACTGAAGTTGGTATTCCTAATTGTAAATCAGCGTACTCCCATTTATTTTTACCATCGGTTTTAATTAAACTTTCTTGTTGTAAAAAGAATGAATTATCGTGAATGTCGGTTCCTTTATATTGTTGGTAGTTTTTGTTTTTGAAAGATACACTATCAATAACTTTAAGTGTTATTTGAGCATTTCCCACGTAAGTGAAAAAAAATATTAATAAAAAAGGAATAATCTTTTTAGTAAACATAGTAACAATGTTACGTATTATAATTTAGAAACAAAAAAAGCACCATGTTTTGTTTAAACATAGTGCTTTTAAGTATAGTTAAAGTTTTTCTATAAAGAAAAAGCTTTTTTTACATTATCAACGTAATCTAATTTTTCCCAAGTAAATAACTCTACATCTAAAGTAATGCTTTCGCCACCTGGTTGTGTAAAAGTTTTAGTTACAATTTCGTTTTTACGACCCATATGTCCGTAAGCGGCAGTTTCGCTATAAATAGGGAAACGTAACTTTAAACGTTTTTCAATAGCAGCAGGTCTCATATCAAAAACTTCAGTAACTAAAGCAGCAATTTGCCCATCAGTTAAATCAACTTTTGCAGTACCGTAAGTGTCTACAAAAATACCCATTGGCTCTACAACACCAATAGCGTAAGAAACTTGTACTAAAATTTCGTCGGCTACACCAGCAGCAACTAAATTTTTAGCAATATGACGCGTTGCATATGCGGCAGAACGATCTACTTTACTTGGATCTTTACCAGAGAATGCACCACCACCGTGAGCTCCTTTTCCACCATAAGTGTCGACAATAATTTTACGACCAGTTAAACCAGCATCTCCGTGTGGTCCACCAATAACAAACTTACCTGTAGGGTTAATATGGTATTTAATATCGCTGTTAAATAAAGCGGCAATTTCTTTTGGTAAAGAATTTTGTACACGAGGTACTAAAATTTCAACAATATCCTTACGAATTTTTGCTAACATTTCATCGTCACCAGCAAAGTCGTCGTGTTGTGTAGAAACTACGATAGCCTCTATGCGTTGTGGTACGTTATCATCGCTATACTCTATAGTAACCTGCGCTTTAGCGTCGGGTCTTAAATAAGTAATGTCTTTACTTTCTCTTCTTAAGTTACCTAATTCAATTAACAATTTATGAGAAAGATCTAATGCTAATGGCATAAAGTTTTCTGTCTCACGAGTTGCGTAACCAAACATCATTCCTTGGTCACCAGCACCTTGTTCTTCTTTTGTGTCTCTATCTACACCACGGTTAATATCATCACTCTGATCGTGAATAGCTGAAAGTACACCACATGAGTTACCATCAAACATATAGGCTCCTTTAGTATACCCAATACGGTTAATAGTTTCACGAGCAATTTTTTGAACATCTAAGTAAGTGCTCGACTTAACCTCACCAGCTAATACAACTTGACCAGTAGTAACTAAAGTTTCACATGCTACTTTAGATTCAGGATCAAAAGCTAAAAAGTTATCAATAAGAGCATCACTAATTTGATCTGCAATTTTATCAGGATGTCCTTCAGACACACTTTCCGAAGTAAATAAATACGACATACTATGAATTTGTTTTTGTGAGATAGAGTAGACGCAACGGTCTAAAGAAGTTTACACTGCTTTAGCTGGATTTATTTTGCATTAAGCAAAAAAGGGTTGCAATCAGTTCAAATTTATCCCTATTAATTTAAGACGCAAATTTAACAAATAAGTTTTATAACTAATCTATTTTGTGAATTATTTAGTAACTAAATAGTTTATTCTTTTTTAATTAGTCTGTTTTTTTTCAAATAAAAAATATACTTATATTTGCACTCACGTTTCATTTACATATTGTATGTTATCAAGAAAGGTTGAGGGATTAGACCCTGTGATACCTTAGCAACCCTTTATATTTAAAGAAGGTGCTAAATTCTACCCGTTACGGATAGATAACAATGGATTTCTTTTCTTTAGAAACCTTTGCCTTACTTGATTAATTACAGTTGTATTAATTAAGTAACATTGAACGATTTTTTATCATACATTACACTTGAAAATTATACCACCTTTGCGGGGGAAACTACTTTGGTAAATTTATCTTATCAAATTTTTGGCCCAGCATTAGGTACAGCGCCTGTTGTATTAGTTACTCATGCACTTACAGGTAACTCGCAAATTACAGGCGAAGGAGGTTGGTGGACAAGTTTAGTTGGTCCAGAAAAAGTTATTGATACGGAAAAGTACACTATTGTAGCATTCAATATTCCAGGTAATGGATATGATGGATTAGAAGAAAATTTATATGATAATCATAAAATTTTCACGGCAAAAGATGTTGCAAGGATATTCTCAATTGGTTTAGAAAAATTAGGCATTACTAAATTATTTGCAAATGTAGGTGGTTCGTTAGGTGGCGGAATAGCATGGGAATTATCGGTTTTAAAACCATTATTGGCTAAAAATTTAATTGTAGTTGCTACCGATTGGAAAGCTAGCGACTGGGTAATTGCAAATACAAAAGTGCAAGAGGCTATTTTGCAAAACTCAGTAAACCCATTACACGATGCTCGTATGCATGCTATGTTAATGTATAGAACACCAGATTCTTTTACATTAAAATTTAATAGAACCAAAAATGATAATTTAGGTATTTTTAATATTGAAAGTTGGTTGCTGTATCATGGAAAAAAATTGGAAGAACGTTTTCAATTAAGTGCTTACAAGCAATTAAATTATATATTAAGTAGTATCGATGTTTCTAGTAATTATAGTAATTTCAAAGAAGCAATATATGCGGTAACTGCCGATATACATATGGTAACTGTAGATTCAGATGCTTTGTTTACCTTGAAAGAAGATAAAGAAACCGTACGTCAATTAAGAGAGATTAAACAAAATGTAAATCATCAAGTAATAAGATCAATACATGGTCATGATGCTTTTTTAATTGAATTTGATCAGTTAGATAATTTTATGTATCCAATATTTAATTAAGGTTTTATAGTTGTTTATAAATAATTTACAAATGAAAAAAGCGCTAAGCTAAATGCTTAAAGCTGATACCCGAAAATATGAAAGTAACATTAGATAGAGTAAACGAAAAGTTTCATTTTAAAGTAAAGAATGACCGTGGTTATGTGGTCGATTTAGATAAAAGAGCTTCGCAAGGAGGTGATGACTTAGGGGCAAGCCCAATGGAATTACTTTTAATGGGAGTAGCAGGTTGTAGTGGTATTGATTTGATAGGTATTCTGCAAAAGCAGCGTCAGGAAATTGAAACTTACCAAATGGAAGTAGAAGGAGAGCGCACAAAAGATGGCGAAGCAACTCCTTTTACAAAAATGCACGTAACTGTACTTATCACAGGAAAAGTAAAGCCTAAAAAAGCATTGAAAGCAGCAGAGCTTTCATTTGATAAATATTGCTCAGTGTCAAAAACATTAGAGCCAACTACTACAATTACATACGATGTAGTGGTAAACGGAGAAAAAGTAGCTAAAGATGAGTAAAGATCCACATTTTGAAACTATTGCTGTACGCGAACAAGTTGAGCGTTCGGGTAATAAAGAACATTCGGTGCCTTTGTATTTAACATCGGGTTTTGTTTTTGATGATGCTGAAGAAATGAGAGCTTCTTTTGCAGAAGAAAAACAGCGCGATTTATATAGCCGTTATAGTAACCCAAATACAAGTGAATTTATTTCGAAAATTTGCAAGATGGAAGGGGCGGAAGCAGGTTTTGCTTTTGCAACAGGAATGGCGGCAGTATATTCTACTTTTGCAGCATTACTAAGTTCAGGAGATCATATTGTTTCGGCACGTTCTGTGTTTGGGGCAACACATGGTTTGTTTACTAAATATTTTCCTAAATGGAATATAGAAACAAGCTACTTTGGAGTAAATGATGTAGATACAGTTGAAAGTTTAATTAAGCCTAATACAAAATTTATTTATTGTGAAACACCAACCAATCCAGGAGTTGATGTTCTAGATATGGAATATTTAAGTGCTATTGCTAAAAAACACAATATTCTATTAATTGTAGATAACTGTTTTGCAACACCATATTTACAAAACCCAATAAAATTTGGGGCAGATTTAGTAATACATTCTGCAACCAAATTAATTGATGGTCAAGGTCGTGTGTTAGGTGGGGTAACTGTAGGGAGCGAAGAGTTAATTAGAGAAATATATTTATTTTCTCGTTTAACAGGGCCTTCTATGTCGCCATTTAATGCATGGGTATTATCTAAAAGTTTAGAAACTTTAGCGGTTAGAGCAGATAAGCAATGTGATAATGCATTAAAGTTAGCAGAGTTTTTAGAGGCGCATCCAAAGGTAAAGTGGGTTAAATATCCGTTTTTAAAATCGCACCCTAATTATGAGGTTGCTGTTAAACAAATGCGCTTAGGAGGAACTATAGTTGCTTTTGAAGTAGAAGGAGGAGTA
>CAZJGP010000206.1:0-2605 GCA_964545595.1 uncultured Flavobacteriaceae bacterium
ATAGTAAGGTTTAAAAGCGTTGGATTCTCCTAAATCTTGACAAAATTTATAAGCCCAAACAGCTTTTTTAACATCGTCTGGATCATCCATATAATTATGATTAATTAATGGGTCATCCATATAATTATTTGATTTTAATGAGACGCTTCCCATACTTTTTGGCAATACTACTTTACCGCCTATTGAAAAACCATTTCCTTTTTTTGGATTATCGAAACCATGATTTATAAAATAGTTTGGTGCAAAATGATATTGAATATCTGGTACTTTTTCTTTATCGGAAGATTTAACAAACGCACCAGCCTCACCTATATTACTAGAAAAAGGGCCTTTTTTTGAAACTAAATATTGATATAAATTTTTAAATATCATCGGAAATCTTTCGGCAACATCTAACGTGTTTTTATATGTAGAATTAAACATTGAAAAGAATATATAATGGTCTTTTAAATTTTTCCCTACTCCTGGTAAATTATGTTTTAAAGGAATAGTATGTTTTGCTAATTCCTCTTTATTACCTACACCAGAGAGCATTAAAATTTTAGGGCTACAATAGGCACCTGCAGACAATAAAACTTCTTTAGAAGCTTTTACAGTATTTTTATTTCCTTTTTGATAAAATATAACACCCGTAGCAATTTTATCTTCAATACTAATTTTAGAAACTTGAGCATTGGTAACAACTGTTAAATTTTTTCTGCTTCTAACAGGTTTTAAATAACCAAACGCTGTACTACAACGTGCTCCGTTTTTATGTGTAACTTGGTATAATCCAAAACCCTCTTGTTTTTCGCCATTAAAGTCGTTGTTTTTTGAAACACCTAGTTCTTCACCTGCTTTAATAAATGTTTCTGATAAAGGATTTGTATAACGTCTATTCATTACATTTAACGGTCCTCCAACACCATGGTATTTATCTTTAATGTTTTCTTGGTTTTCCATTTTTTTAAAATACGGTAGAACCTCATCATAAGACCATCCTTTATTACCCAACTCACTCCACTCATCGTAATCTGCTTTATTTCCTCTAATATAAATCATTGCATTTATACTACTAGAACCTCCTAAAACTTTTCCTCTAGGTAAAAATAGCTCTCTATTTCCAACATTTTTTTGCGGTGTACTTTTAAAGTTGTAATCTACTTTTGTTTTAAATAGTTTAGGAAAAGCTGCAGGTATAAAAATATTTTTGTCTTTATCTTCTCCACCTGCTTCTAAGAGTAAAACAGTAGTTTTTAGATTTTCTGTTAACCTATTTGCCAACACACAACCTGCTGAACCAGCACCAATAATTATGTAATCGTAGTTTTTTTTATTCATATTTTATTTAATTAAAAAGAGAATAATTTTTAGCTATTCTCCTTTTAATATAAAGGTTCGTTAATAAAATTAATCAAAATGCACTGTTATTTTTCCTAAGATTGTTCTTCCAATAATAGGTGCGTTTGCAATTGGTCTATAGGCATCATCAAATAAATTACCTGCTGTTAATTTAAATTTATAGTTCTTAGTAAAGTTATATCCTAAACTTAAATCTACCAAATTAGATGCCTCATTAATACCGTCCCAAGTACCACCGTTTATAGAGTTAAATTCGCCTCTATGTCTAACGGCTACATTTGCATTAAAGCCTAATTCTGGTGTATAATTAACCCCTAATTTAGCTCTAAATTCAGGTACATTTAAAGAAAATGGTACTTTTTGCTCTGAATCTACAATATTTACTTCTTCCCAGTATGCCTGACTTAACCAAGAAACACTACCGTTTATAGAAATATCGTCTGTTGCATAATAATCTAATCCTAAATCTGCTCCAAAATAATCTACACTTTCTACATTAAAATATGTAAGATCTATTGCATTATTTGGTGATTGATCTGCGGTTAAAAAAGCTAGCGGATTTGGCGCTCCTGTTTTTTGATTTATAGCCTGACTATTAACACCTCCTGCAAATGTTTGGGCTACAGTAGCACCAGAAGCCAATACTGTACTGGCTATTGCTGGATTTATTGCTGTTATTGCTGCTGCCAAATCTGCACCTGCTGTTGGATACACATAAAATATAGAAGATATTTGTGTAGACGTAACATTATTATTTCTTTGGTTATAATAAGCATCTACAGTTACTCTAAATTTATCATTTAGACGACCATTATATCCTATTTCTATTTGATTAGATGTAGAAGGTACTAACACTCCTCTTTCTAAAGGTGTTCCAGTTGCAACAGCTGATGTAACACCTGTTAATTGCGTTCCAATTTGAGCTAAAGCTGGAGCTAATGGCGTGCCATTAAAAGCTGGGGCTACTAAGTCAAACAATGTAGACAAAGGTATGTCTGCTGTTGGTACAGAAGATCCTGTAACAAAACTATATATGTTTCCATTATCATAAGTAAAAGGCTCAGCACCGCCTGTTAACCATACAAAAGAATTTCCTGGCCTTGTAGCTAAAGGTAAATCTGTAAATAAATTTAAACCTATTGGAGCTCCCGTAGAAC
Organism: uncultured Flavobacteriaceae bacterium; assembly: GCA_964545595.1. Lineage (GTDB taxonomy): Bacteria > Bacteroidota > Bacteroidia > Flavobacteriales > Flavobacteriaceae > Aquimarina. The sequence continues at coordinate 2,499 of CAZJGP010000206.1, forward strand.
GGTTATACGTTACTCTAAACGTATGGTTTTCAGATGCTTTATATACCGCTGCAACTCTTGGAGAAAAAGACATATGATCTAATGCATTAAATTGATCTACTCTACCA
>CAZJGP010000207.1:0-4219 GCA_964545595.1 uncultured Flavobacteriaceae bacterium
TAGTTACTAAGCCATCTCTACGATTTAATATTCTTTCTTTTTTGGGTTTAGTAAACAAATAAATTGCAAAGAAAATAGTTATTAACCCACTTAATATAAACAGAAACAAATAAAAAGGAACTATAACGTCATCTGTTATCCAGTAAACACTAGTAAACATACTTGAGGCAATTATAATAATAATGGGTGACATGTTTCCACTTGTGCTGTAATAAACAAAATTATTATCGTAAGAATAATAAGCAAAAGAATAGCTTGTAGTATCATCTACCTTTTCTACACATATTATTTTGTCAAGTCTATGGTAATATTTTTTTAGTTTTTCTAGGTTTTCATACCCATGATGGGTTACTTTTCTAGTATAATCGTTTACCATACAGCTTCCGTTTTTAGTTTAGCTAAAGTATCTACCACTACCTTTTCAACCTGATTTAAACTATTTTGATACCAATTTGCACTTAAAGTTTGTGCTTTTATTTTAGCTCCAAGATAACGCTCATTTTTATTAGTGCCATTTTTATTACTAATAGAGTACGGAAAATACATACTATCTTCATTATTAATTTTTAAACGGATAGCAAACATGATTTCTGAATCATGTTTTATGTTACCTTTATCAGAATCAGGTATTTTAATTTCTAGAAGTACGCTTTGTCCATTTGTCCCTTTTCTTTTATTTACTATATCCATTTTTACCGGAGGGTAGTCTTTATCATCAATGCCATGAATATAGAAATAGGCATGTGGTTCTATTTGTTTTATGTTACTAAAAAAACGCTCAATAACCAGTTCAACATTAAATCTAGGTGCTTTTTCTGATCTTGAATATACTGCTACATCTCCAGACATAACAGTTTTAGGGTCCGCACTAAATTTATTTATATTAGGCTCTATTGGGGTAAAAGTCATTAGCTTGCACATGATATAATCATAAAGTTGCCCTTGCGCATCCAAAGGGTTCATCATATTATGATGGTAATCTTTATTTGTTAATTTTTTTCGGTTACTTAATATTACGTTAGCATATCGAATACAGCTCATATCGCTAGCTTTAATAAATGACTCTTTGTAATAATCTGATAGTATAAAATTTGCAAAATAGGTTTTCAACGGTTTGTCAGCTAATACAGATGCTAATATTAAGAAGCCAGTACCTATTAATGCAGCAATCCATCCTACAGGATTTGTTGAAGCAACTAAGAAAAATGTTGCATATGCTGAAACGCTAAATGCTACGCCTGCCCCTACTAAGGCTAAGCTAGCATCAATATCTCGTTTACCCATGGCTTCAAAAGCATCAACAAAACAAGAAGCCGCTGTAAATGCACCCCCAACAGCGCCTAATATTCTGACTCGTTTTCCCGCTGCTATACCAAAACCTTTTAAGACTGTGTTTTTATTAGACGTTAAAAATGCCTTTGATGCTGCTGCAGCTGCTTCTGTTAAATGTACAGCTGCTACAGTTGCATTAAATAAGCCTTTACCTGATATATTTCCATCTACAGATACTTTTTGTATTGCAGTATTAAAATTATGAACTTCTAAAAGTAAAAAGAATGTATTAAACGCACGTCCATTAAAAATTTTAGCTAATTTTTCTTTGTTTTTGAAACGCTCCTCTAGTTCTAAATCGCCTGACCTATCATGAATAACATTACCAGTTGTTTTAAATGTTAGCTTTGGTTTTCCTTCAGCTACTTCTACGCCTTCAGCATAGGAATCTTCTAGTATATTAATAACTTGAGCTAATTTATTTTGACCTTTAAGGGCAAATTCTTTATCTACTTTAATACCTATTTGTTCAAGATTTAGCCATATATCACCTTTGGTTGTACGAGATAAAATACCACCATTATGTACTAAAGTATTTGCATTAACCTTTTTTATTATTAATTCTTGTTTTTTATTAATTGTTTCTAATAAAGAACCTCCCTCAATTTTAAAATTAGCCATTTGTGATGCCCTAAAAGAAAAATTCTTTTTATAAACTTTAGCTAACTTTCTACTAATACTTTCTTTATTAGTTAAAAGTTTATCGATGTTCAAAGGAGCTCCCAACAAAGCTAACATAGGATCTAAGCCTTTATATAGCTCAGATTCACTTTCTGTTTTTTTGCTTTTTAAATCTTCTTTAGGTTCTGTATCTATAACTTGGTATACCCAGTTTACCCATTTATCTTCTGTATTGTGATATTTATTTAGGAGTAAATTTCTATCAAAACTATAGGGATGAAACGCTAAGGGTTCTATAACATCTAAAAGAGCATTTCTACCTTCCAATACACGCTCTGGGTGATTATCTAAATAATTATCTAAATGTTCTTTTAAATAATCACAACTTGCCATGTTACCTAAATCTTCTCTATATTCTATTAATTCCTTTCTGGCATTATTTCTATCATCAATCCCTAGTATTCCATTAATTTTTTGATAATCTACTCCTTGAGCACCAAATAAATTAATGTTTGGAATTGCTACGGTTCCACCAGCATCGGGATTTTCCATATAGGTATACTTTTCTCTAGGATCTAAAGAGTGGCGCGTACCCCAATCAAAACCAGGTTTACCTCCATCGTATTTAAGTATATTATTATCATCTTCATATACAAGTTTATAGCAAGTTAATGCAAGAGAAAACAATTGTTCACATTCTTTTAATATATTACCATTCTGATCTCTTGGTCTAGGCGGTTGTAAATTTTCGTCTGCAATTCTATTTACAGCCTCATCAATAGTTTCTCCTGATTGAATAGAATCTATTAAAGCTTTAAATCGGATTGTTCTTTCATCAACAACAGTACTGATATCATCAGCACAACCATAAGGGTCGTCTAAAACAAAAAATAAATCTTCAAAATGATTATTATCGTTTTCATCTTCTATCTTTTCATTAAAATGAATGTCTTCAAGAGTTTTTTGTAAAACAGGTCCTCTACCATCTTCATCACTAGTATAAATCGCCTCAACTTCTGAATATGAAATAGGAGTTAGTATATGTGAATTTTCATCTTCATTCTTGTTATTCTCCGAATCTTGGTTTAGTTGTTCTTTTTGGGAGTCGTCTTCTAGTACTTCTTCTAGTACTGATTTTCTTTTAGTTTTTTCAGACTTTTCTATAGGAACACAAGTAATAAGCTTCATGCGTTTTTTTCGTAATTCTTCATCAGAATTCATTTTTGCATGATATTCCCTTGTCCATTGAACAGGGGAAAAGGCTATCCATAATTTTTTACCATAATCTTCAGGTAAAATTCGTTTAGCCTTTATTTTATCGTCCTTATCAGGAATTCGTACGTCTAATGGTTTTCCATCATCTCCAATATTACCACTATATTCCCAGTCAATATGTTGCATCCAACCATCGCCATGAACTAACAACTCATTGTAACTATTAGGGTTATCTGCATTAAAAATGTATATATATCCTTTATTTAAAGAAGTTGGGTGGGCATAGAAATTTTTTAACTTGGGTAATTTTTTCAAGCTATAAATTTTCACCTCATCTAATTCAGTTGTTTTAACAGAATCATCGTGATTAAATTCTATAAATTCTTTTTTACGAACTCTTGTTGTAGAAATTGGGGTTTCTTTATATACAGGATTCTCTTTAGCCTTTAAATTTATTTCGAATTTATGAAAATTATTATCTAAGAGTTTTATGAGATTTGGCTTCTTTTCATTTTCAGGAGATTTATTTTCTTGAGGCATCTCATTTTCTTCTTCCGTAAAACTGACATCATGGGTTTCTATTTTTGCATTTCTATCAAAAAGCCCGTAACGTAAAAAATGTAAGTAAATACCTGGTTTTTTTGCTTTTACTATAGGTTTTTCTTCGGTTAATATGTCACCATAGCTGCACTCAAACGTGTAAGTAGTTAAAACATCATCTTTTGTATTAGCCATTTTAGATTTTAATTTTGATTAGCTTCTTCGTTAACATTTTCGGTTGGATCTTCAATTTCCCATACTACTTCAACCATTTTATCTTGAACAGTACCTGTTAATTCTATAAATTCCTCTTTTTCTTTTGAATTTTCAGAATTATCGTCGTATTTTTCAATAGTTTTCTTTTTTTTAAAAGTAACACTTTTCCCTCCAGGATTTTTATTTAAATTTGCCCTAAGTATAATTTCTTTTAATACCTTAGATTCTCTAATAATTTTTTTTTTTTTAATCCTTTTAAGTCCATATTTCTTTGGCTCACTTTCCTTATTTTCAG
>CAZJGP010000208.1:0-9067 GCA_964545595.1 uncultured Flavobacteriaceae bacterium
AGTTATTGCATCAAAAGTATAAGATGATCCGTCTCCAAACCCTCCTTTTTTACTGTCTCCATGACCTCTTAAGTCTAAAACCAATACATTAAAGTTTTCTGAAAAAGAACGTATTTGCTTGAACCATATATTTGAGCTCCCTCCTGCTCCATGAACAAAAGTTACCCATTCGGTACTAGTAGCGTGTAAATATGTTGAGTGATTTAACAACTGATTATTTTTTTTTACAAAAATACTTTTATCTTAACCAAGATAAAACAAAAATTTAATGAATTAATTTCTGCCAGCTTTTTATTTAATTCTACTCTACTATTAAAAAAACTGAAGATTTAAAAATTACCTTTGTAATTCATTTTTTAATTACACTTTATGCGTTGGTCTATTAAACCAAAACCTTGTTCTACAAAAAGCAATCACTTAAAGTCTGTTCTAGGGGTAAACACTGCTATTGCTGATATGTTAGTACAACGAGGTATTGAAACATATGATCAAGCAAAAGACTTTTTTAGACCTAATTTAAATCAAATTCATGATCCTTTTTTAATGAAAGATATGGATTTAGCCGTAACTAGAATTGAAAAAGCCTTTGTTAATAATGAGCGCATAATGGTTTATGGCGATTATGATGTTGATGGAACAACTAGTGTTGCCTTAATGTCTTCTTATCTAAAAACCATTTACCCTGAAATTACCACTTATATACCAGATCGCTACGCTGAAGGTTACGGGATTTCATATAAAGGAATTGATTATGCTGATGACAATGATATTACTTTAATAATTGCTTTAGATTGTGGTATTAAAGCAATTGAAAAAGTAGCTTACGCTAAAGAAAAAAACATCGATTTTATAATATGTGATCACCACAGGCCAGGAGCAGAAATCCCGGAAGCTGTTGCTGTTTTAGACCCTAAACGTAACGATTGCGAGTATCCTTTTAAAGAATTATGTGGTTGCGGAGTTGGTTTTAAATTAATACAGGCCATAAATTCTAAAAGGAACTTATCTTTTGAAACCATTATTCCTTACTTAGATTTAGTTGCTACAGCAATTGGAGCTGATATTGTTCCTGTTACAGGAGAAAATAGAGTACTTGCCTACTTTGGTTTACAAGTAATTAATACAAATCCAAGACCGGGGTTCAAGGCCTTAATTGCCGAAACAAAAAAGAACGAATTAACTATAACTGACGTTGTTTTTATTATTGGCCCTAGAATTAATGCCGCCGGCAGAATGAAACACGGTTTGCATGCTGTTAATTTATTAGTTGAAGAAGATTATAAATTAGCCGTTGCCTTTGCAAAAGAAATTGAAGCTTACAACACCGATAGAAGAGCTACTGATAAAACCATAACCGAAGAAGCGTTACTTCAAATTAAAGAAAACAAAGAAGAAGATACTTTTTCTTCTGTAGTTTATGATCCAACTTGGCACAAAGGTGTTATTGGTATTGTTGCTTCCCGTTTAACGGAAACATACTATAGACCAACATTAGTATTTACAAAAAGTGGAGAAAAGTTAGCAGCATCTGCTCGTTCAGTTATTGGTTTTGATGTCTACAATGCCTTAGAAGCAAGTTCTGAATATATTGAACAATTTGGAGGACACATGTACGCAGCAGGACTAACTCTTACCGAAGAAAATTACCCTAAGTTTAAAGAAAAATTTGAAAGCGTTGTTAAAGAATCTATAGATCCTAAGTTATTAACTCCGGAAATTGAAGTGGATATGGAATTAGATTTTGACCAAATTGACGATAAATTTCATAGAATTTTAAAACAATTTGAACCTTTTGGGCCTGGTAATATGGCCCCTGTATTTATAAGTTCTAATGTTACAGATACCGGGTATGCTAAAACTGTAGGCGCTGACAATACCCATTTAAAATGTTGCTTTAAAAGCGAAAACTCTCCTAAGCAATTTAGTGGTATTGGTTTTGGTAATGGTGATAAACTAGACCTTTTATTAAACAACCAACCAGTGGCAGTTGCTTATAACATTGATGAGAATGAATGGAATGGAAATATTAACTTACAATTTAGAATAAAGGATATTAAAGCCATTTAATTATTCTAATAACTAGCCTTTATATTCCGTTAAATAAAGAAGCTATTTATAATAGTCATTTTTTATCTTTGCGCTACTATTTGAAAATAGCTTATAATGTCTAAAAATTTTATAGAAGAAATTACTTGGAGAGGAATGTTGCACGATGCAATGCCTGGTACCGAAGAACATTTATTAGAAAGTATGCGATCTGCTTATGTTGGTTTTGACCCAACAGCAGACTCTTTACATATTGGTAATTTAGTACCAATTATGCTTATGAGTCATTACCAACGTTGTGGTCATAGACCAGTTGCTTTGGTTGGTGGTGCTACAGGAATGATTGGTGATCCTTCAGGAAAATCATCAGAACGTAATTTATTAGACGAAGCTACTTTACGCCATAATCAAGAAGCTATTAAAAACCAATTATCTCAATTTTTAGATTTTGACTCTAAAGACGGTAATGCTGCTTTAATGGTTAACAATTATGATTGGATGAAAGACTTTTCATTCTTAGAATTCATTAGAGATGTTGGTAAACACATTACTGTAAACTACATGATGGCTAAAGATTCTGTAAAAAATCGTTTATCTGGCGAAACATCAGATGGTATGTCATTTACTGAATTTACATATCAATTAGTTCAAGGTTACGATTTTTTACATTTATTCAATAACGAAAGTTGCACCATTCAAATGGGTGGTAGTGACCAATGGGGTAACATTACTACTGGTACTGAATTAATACGCCGTATTGGAGGCGAAAAAGGATATGCTATTACTTGTCCTTTAATTACAAAATCTGATGGCTCTAAATTTGGAAAATCAGAAGGAGGAAATGTTTGGTTAGATAAAAACAGAACTTCTCCTTATAAGTTTTACCAATATTGGTTAAATAGTAGCGATGAAGATGCTGAAAAGTATATTAAGATTTTTACTTTTTTAGAGCAATCTACAATTGAGTCTTTAATTACAGAACATAGAGAGGCGCCACATATGCGTTTATTACAAAAACGTTTAGCCGAAGAAATTACTTTAATTGTACATTATCAAGAAGATTTAGACAATGCAATTAAAGCTTCTGGTATTCTTTTTGGAAAATCTACTGCAGATGATTTAAAAAGTTTAGATGCGGCTACTTTTTTAGATATTTTTGACGGAGTACCACAGGCAGAACTTAACAAAGAAAAATTAGGAGAACTTGGTATTATTTCTGCCTTAGCAGAAAAAACAGGTTTTTTAAAATCTAATGGAGAAGCTCGTAGAGCGTTAAAAGAAAACTCTGTATCAGTAAACAAAACTAAAGTAAAAGACGATTACACGTTGTCTGAATCTGATTTAATAAACGATCAATTCATCTTACTTCAAAAAGGAAAGAAAAACTATTACGTTATTCAATTTAAATAATAGTTTTTATTCAAAAAAAAAGGGCTACTTAATCAAAACATTAAGTTGCCCTTTTTTTTACTTCTTTTTCATTCTATCTATAACCAAAGTCTTCTTTAATTCTTTCAGCTTTATCTAACATAAAATCTTTAGTTATAAAAGAAACCTCTTCTAACAAATAACCATTTTGATATGTTTTCATTGCTAACTTTATCTTATCGGTATTTTCATAAGCTTTTGCCAAATAATAATTACCCAACATATAATCAGGGTACGTCTTGCGAGCTAGTCTTCCTAATTTTTCTAATTCTTCCCAATTCTCTTTTTTCTCTAAAGCTGTTGAAATTGCTATAAAGTCATTTACACGAATCGTTTCTTTTACTCCAATTAAGTTTTGTATAGCCTCATATTTCTCAAGCAAGTAATCATAAGGAGATGTTTCTAAATTAACAATATCCTCTTTATACTCTTTTTTACTAATAGGCCTATACACTGAAAAAACATCATTTAACGCTCTTGGTATAGCATAACTTACTAAGGAATAATGAGAGGTCTCTTCAAAATCGTTAAAAATATAATTTACATTTTCATTTTCTATTTTCTGAAGTTCACTATTCATAACAATAATATCACTTCTAAGATTTTTAACATCATTTTGCCCGGTTACTAAATAATACCACGTTGGTTTATTAATTGTTGATAATGCTTCTACCACAATTTGTGGCATAGTTGATGCATATTCAGGGCTTAAGTTTATATAAGCATCAAAAATTGGATCTTTAGCTAAAAAATAATTAATAAAATTTGCAGTATAATTATGCCCTGCAATTATTTTAAATTTAGACAGTCTAAAGTTACTCTCAAGGTAAGTTATTAGCTCTGTATTAATAAAATCATAAAATTTTTTCCCTCCATATTCTGGAAAATCTGTGTTAGAATCATATCTACAATCTTCTTTTCGAGTATCAATTTGTTTGATTCCAACAACAATAGATTCTGGCATATCTTCCCAGTAAGACATATACTTTACTGTTCCAAGTATTGGGTCAAAAAGATAATCTCCATCTAAAGTTAATATTAATGGGTACTTTCTATCTGGATTAGATTTATAACTTTTAGGTAGCCCTATTTTAATTTCTCTAGAGCCATTTAAGTGGAAAGACTCTACTTTTTTTATTAATACTTGAGAAAAGGTGGTTTGAACAACTAAAAATATAGCTGCAATTAAGGTTAAGTGTTTCATATTATAAATTTGGGATTGATAATAATTTTAACAATAAGTTATTTTTTTTTAAATAATACTAAGTAAGCATAGGATATTCCTCCTACTACTATATTCATAAGGGTTTGACTACCCCATAATATCCAACCATAAGCTTCTCCATCAAATTTACTAATAGAGAAAATAGACAATACTAAACCTATCGCTAACGGATAAGCTCCAATACCTCCATTTGTTGTACTTATTGCAAATGAACCTGCTACAAACGCCATTAAAATAGCAGAAAAAGACAAGTGCATTGTTCCTGGTACACAATACTTAATAACGAAAAACATACCAATATATGCGAACCAAATAAAAATTGTATGAAAAATAAATGTTTTTTTACTTTTTATTTTAAAAATACTTAAAACTCCTTCATAAATATCTTTAACAAAAAGCTTAATCTTTTTTAAGAATGAAAATTTAATTTTATCTAAAATATAGTACCCTATTACTAGAACTAATAGTAAAAACAATAACGTTAAAACTGTTTTTAATGGGTTTATATTTTGCTGCTCTAAATATCCAAGCAAAATATCTGTATTGCATAAAAAAGTAACAAACATTACTATTATAAGCATTACTAAATCTAGCAATCTTTCTGTTATTACAGTTCCTATAACTTTTTGAACAGGTATATTCTCGTACTTACTAACGGTAACAGCTCTTAACAGCTCACCTGATCTAGGGATTCCTAAATTTGCAACATACCCAATCATTATTGAAGAAAAACGCACTCCTAGGCTTGTTTTATAACCAAGTGTTTCAAGCATAAATTTCCATTTATATGCTCTTGATAAGTGTGATATTAATGCTATTACTATTGATAATAATAACCAATATGGATTTGCTGACTTTATCTGAGTCCATAACAACAAGCGTTCTTCTGCTGTTATGGAACTTAAAGAATACCAAATAAGAAACAACCCAACTACTAAAGGAATTATAACTTTTAATGCTTTAGAAAATGTTGAGTTCAAAATTTCAATATTTTATTTTAATAAATTATTTGATTCATTAGGAAACACTAATGCTGGAGAGAATTTTTTTGCCTCTTCTATTTCGAGCATAGCATAAGTAATTAAAATTAAAACATCACCTTTAGCAACTTTTCTTGCTGCTGCACCATTTAATGTTATTTCGCCACTATTACGAGGTCCTGGTATAGCGTAAGTTTCTAACCTTTCTCCATTGTTATTGTTAACAATTTGAACTTTTTCACCATGAATAATATTTGCTGCATCCATTAAATCTTCATCAATAGTTATACTACCAATATAATTCAACTCTGCTCCTGTTACTTTTACTCTATGAATTTTCGATTTTACTACGTGTACAAACATGATTCGAAATTTATTAATTTAGGGCTATATTATCTATTAATCTTACTTCACCTGCAAATACTGCTAAAAAGGCACGATATTTTTTATCTTTCTTAACCTCTCTAACCGTTTCTAAGTTTTCTATATCTGCAATCTCAAAATACTCTAACTCAAATAACGAATGATTTTTAAACTTGTTAGAAACCATTTCATTTAATTCATGAACATTTTTTGTGCCAAACATTTTTTTAACATCACTTAATACTTCATATATAAACTTAGCTTCAGCATGTTGTTCTGCTGTCAACCTTGAGTTTCTAGAACTAAAAGCTAAACCATCAAGCTCTCTATGAATTGCACAGCCTATTATTTCAACGGGTAAATCGTTTATTTCAGCTAATTTTTTGATAATTTGTAACTGCTGAAAATCTTTCTCTCCAAAATATGCTCTTGTTGGCTTAACAGCCTCAAACAACAATGTAATAACAGTTCCTACACCATTAAAATGTCCTTTTCTAAACTTTCCTTCCATTTGATTTTCTAAACCATGAAAATCAAAATTCATAGAAACAGACTTTTCTCCATAAATATCTTCGACTGATGGCGCAAAAACCACAATATCTCTCGAAGCCCCCTCTAACAGGGCTACATCATCGTTTATTGTTCGTGGGTATTTATCTAAATCAGTAACATTATTAAACTGTGTTGGGTTAACAAAAATACTAACAACAGTTATTTCATTTTCTGTTAATGAAGTATTTACTAAAGAAATATGACCTACATGTAATGCCCCCATTGTAGGAACAAAACCTATGGTTTTACCTTCTTTAGTTAAGTGTTTTTTTAAGTCTTCTGTCTTAGTAAAGACGTGCATATCTAAATATTTGAGTATTTGCAAAATTAGCGTATAAATGGCAGTCTGCCTAAATTTTCGTAAATTTGCAAAAATTCACCCCAGCATAGGGGTTAGAAAGAACGTTTATGAAAGATAAGAAAATACTTTGCGTAGCATCGGAATTAATGCCATACCTACCAGAAACTGAAGTGTCATCAATGGCTTTTGAAGCTCCAAAAATGGTAAATGGAAAAGGTGGACAAACTAGAATTTTCATGCCTAAATATGGAAATATCAATGAAAGAAGACACCAACTTCACGAAGTAATTCGACTTTCAGGAATGAACTTAGTAGTAAACGACTTTGATATGCCTTTAATAATTAAAGTTGCCTCTATTCCTAAAGAGAGAATGCAAGTTTACTTTATTGACAACGAAGAGTATTTTAAAAGAAAAGCTACTATAAATGATAAAGATGGTAGTCTTTTTAAAGACAACGATGAACGCGCTATCTTTTTTGCAAAAGGTGTTATTGAAACAGTTAAAAAATTAAACTGGGCTCCAGATATTATTCATGTTCATGGATGGATGGCTTCATTATTACCTTTATACTTAAAAACACACTATAGTAACGAACCTTTATTTAAAGACACTAAAATTGTTACTTCAATTTACAACAATGGGTTTGATGGTGAATTAGACAGCGAAATGAAAAAGAAAGTTCTTTTTGATGAAATAGCTGATGAAAAAATCAGTCTATTAACAAAAGCTAGTCATGAAAATTTAATGAAAATCGCTGTTGACAATTCTGATGCTGTTATAATGGGTAGTCAAGAAATATCTTCTGATTTAGAAAAATTCATTTCTGAAAAAAACATACCTACACTAGAATATAAATATCCAGAAGAATTTTCTGCTGCATATGAAGAGTTCTATGTAAACGATGTTTTAGCATAAAAAAGACCTTAATAACACCTATGATTTCTAATTTTTTTTCGATTAAGTTACTAGCTATTATTACAATAACTAGTAGTATATTTATTTCTTGTGATGATGAAATTAGCGATGTTGGAGCTGATGCAATTATAAGTGTTAATATTGACATAGAAGAAAACATGTTCTTTGTTGAAATGAACCAAGTTAACCTTGAAAACAACAATCTTCCCCAAACTAATAATCTTGGACAATATCTATTAGGAATAAATTCCACCACTTCTAATGAATCAGAAGTAACGAACAGTTTTAATCTTCTAAGTACTGTTTTTGGCACTACCCAAGATCAAGTTATTGAAGATACCACTATAGAAGATGATGATGGCTTAACAACAATAACCGATTTTACATTAGAAAGTGCCACTTTAGTACTTCCTTTTAAGTATACTTTAATTGAAACAGTAGATGGCAACGAACGCTATACTTTTGATAGTAAAATAACTGGAGATATTCACTTAACGGTCCAAGAATTAAACAACCGAATACAAAATTTAGTTCTAGATGCTTTCAACAATTCAGCTGCTGTATTTTATTCTAATGGATCTTCTTCAAATACAAATGACTCTTTTAACCCTGAGGACAGCGTATCAGAAAGCAGCTTAGCTATACCAGCTGAAGCAACTATTATTGATAGTGCTTACTTTTTGTCTGAAAATAGTGGAGATTTTCAAATTGCGGAAGGATTTGACTTTTTTAATGATGATGATGACAACGATCTTGATTATGATTTTCAAATAAATATAACTAATGAAGATGGCTTAAATATAGAAGACGGAAATAAAAGTCTTTTATTTCCTGCCATAAGAATACCTTTAAACACAACTGTTTTTAATGAAATTATAACTCAAAACGGAGTAACCGACACTAGTATATTATCTGACAATGACGTAAAAAATTCATTTGGAGGTATCTTTATAGACACTACAAATAGCGACGGTATTACTGAAATTGACTTAAACAACACTAGCAACCTATCTATTGATGCTGGTATTCAACTGGTTTTTTCAAAAACTGTAATCGAAACTTCTGATGAAGACTCAGAAGAAACCGAAACTTCTGATGAAGCCTTAGAAGAAATCGAAACTTCTGATGAAGCCTCAGAAGAACCTGAAACTGTAGTAAGTACATTTTTATTAAATAATACCCCAGCCGATATAACAACCACACCTGCCAATATTAGTCTTATTAACAAAGAAGGAGGGGAAGAACAACCTACAAC
>CAZJGP010000209.1:0-3167 GCA_964545595.1 uncultured Flavobacteriaceae bacterium
TTTTTTCGTTGTAACAACATTTGTTTAATTATCTATATATCAGTTAATTGACATATGTTTTGTATTTTTATATGCTCAAATGTTAAATAATCAACAATTATTAAGATGGGTAATAGAAATTTAAATTTTATTATTTATTACAGTAAAGCATTAGTTGAGTTTAATCATCAAAATTTGAAAAAACTAGTTACTAATAGTCAACAAAAAAACGCTAGATTAAAGGTTACGGGTACATATATTTTGAAGAAGGTTACTTTATTCAATACATAGAAGCTTACGATGAAAAAGTATTAAGAGATTTATTTACAGAAATAAAATTAGATGAAAGGCATACGGTAATTCAATCTTTTATTTCATTTAGTGATATTAATAGACGTTTTCAAGATTGGTAAATGCATTGGATAGATAAGGAGCAAATATTAGATTTAAAAATAGAAAATGCCATGTTAAATTATATGAAATGGCTTTCTAAAGACGATGATATTTTAAAGTTCAATAGTGTAACTATTTGGAATTTAGTAGCTACTCTAGCTTTTAGTGAAAAAAAAATTAGAAAGCTTCAGAAAACTTAGATAAATGAGAAAATTATTCTTTGTATTATATGTTAGTCAAGCATCTATTTCTTTCACAAAAAAAGAAATGGATGAAATGGTGAAGAAGTGCTCTGAAAATAATCAGCAAAATAATGTTACCGGTTATTTATATTATGAAAATGGTTACTTTTTTCAATATTTAGAAGCTTATGAGCTTAATACGTTATCATCTTTACTGAATACCTTAAGCAATGATAATAGGCATAGAGTACTGCAAACTTTTATAGCATCTAATAGAGTGGAAAGACGATTTAAAGATTGGTTTATGAAAAGAGTAGATGAGCTTTGCTTTATTAATTTTGAAGCGGAAACTAATATTATTGAATATATGAAGTGGCTATCTAATGATAATGAAATTAAAAAATTAAAAAGTAATAATATTTGGAATTTAGTAGATGCATTAACGGCATCAAAAAATAAAGCTAATTTTTAAAAAGTAGATCTTCTATAGTTTTTTTTCTTAAAGGTTTTTCAAAATAACCAGATATTAAATGTTTACTATGTTCAGCTTTTTCTCGATCTCTTGTCCATGTAGAAGTTGTTAAAATAACAATTTCTATAGATGTTTTAATATTTAGAGATAGTTTTTCATATTCTTTTAAAAACTCAAAACCATCCATTATAGGCATATTAATATCTAATAAAATTAGATCTAATTTTATTTTTTTTTCTTTTAATAAATTTAAGGCTTCTAAGCCATTATAAGCTTCATAAATTTCTTTAACACAATCAAATGAAGTTATAATTTTTTTATTATAAAAATTAGTTGTCTTGTTGTCATCAACTAATAAAATGTTAAATGCCTTTTTCATATTTATTGTTTTAATTCCATTTTAGGTATTGTAAAATAAACAGTGATCCCTTTATTAGCATCAGACTTTAACCAAATGCGCCCATAGTGGTTAGCTATAATTTTTTTACTAATAGCTAAACCAATACCATTTCCTTCGTATTCATGTCTAGAGTGTAATCTTTTAAAAACTTTAAAAACTTTTTCATAGTACAAAGGGTCAATGCCAATTCCATTATCTTTTATATAAAAATTAAAATTATCATCTTTTTCTTTGCAACCAATTTCAATTTTTGGTGTTGTTTGTTTGTCCGTATATTTTATACTATTAGATATTAAATTGGTAAATAACAGTTGTAATTGGTCCTCGTAACATAATATAGTAGGTAAATTAGTAACTTTAATTTCAGCATTACTTGTTGTAATAATAGGCTTTAAATTATTTTCTGCATTTTTATAGATATTGGTAACATTATAATAATCCATTTTAATTGATGCGTTATCTAATTGTAGATAGCTTAATAGATCATTAATTAAACTTATTAATCGTTTGGTTGCGTTATCTATATAATCTATATATAATTTACCTTCTTTATCTAAATAAGAATCGTAATCTTTTTTTATAAGACTAATAAAACTATCTATAGTTTGTATAGGTTCTTTAAGGTCATGACTAGCTAAATAAGTAAACCTTTTTAACTCTTTATTTAGCCTTTTTAAATTGTTTTCAGCAATTTTTCTTTTATGTATATATTTTAAAGTACCAATTATTTTACTACTATTTTTTTGTTTTGTACCACATACTTTAAACCATAAAAGTCCTTTTGATTGTGTTTTAAACCTAATATCATCTTCGAAAGTAATGCCTTTTAATAATAAATTTTTCATATTATTTTTAAGTGAGGCAATATCTTCGTTATGAATTTTATGTAAAATATTTTTAATGTTACCTTTAATGTTTTTTTCGCTCCATCCAGTTAGCTCATATAAGTCGGTTGACCACCAAATTTTATTTTTTTTCTGGCTATCCCACTCCCATATAGCAGAATTACTTGCTTGAAATGCTGCATGTATTCTAGAAGAAGCAATTTCTAATTCTTTAACTTTATTAATGTTTTGAATAGAAGTAATTATAGAAATTGGTTTGCCTTCATTATCTCTTTGGTATACTTTGCTTGTAGATAATAACCAGATGGTTTTATTTGTTTTTTTATGGTTTACACGATACTCAATCTGGTTTGTTTTGTTGCTCTTGTATAAAGATATCTTATTATAATTCTTTTTTACTTTATCAATATCTTCTTCATTAATAATAGTTTCCCAAGAAAAATTATCATTGATTTTATAATTGTGACCTACTATTTTTAAAGTGTTTTTACTTATAAATTCAAAACTTTTTTTAAAGACATTATAAATTAATATAGCTGCAGGGTTAGTGTCTATAACATTACTATAAAAATTTTCTAATAGTTGTATTTTTAAGTCATGAATATTAAAGAAGCTTATTATTAAATTTGTATCATTTGTAATAGAGGCTTTATTAATATCAATTTGCATTTTATGATCGATAGATGTTTTGAAAATAGTGAAATTCATGGGTGTTACAGAAAAAAATCAGGTGATATGAATGAAGATAATATTATATTTGTAAATTAGCTTTTCATATTTTTATTCTTTAATTGTTATTCTTCTGAGCTCTTATAGATATTACATTACATAGTTTTTTGTGGTCAATAAATGACCTGATTTTGTTGAGTTGCCTGTATCTTTTTGTGCAATACATG
>CAZJGP010000210.1:0-39351 GCA_964545595.1 uncultured Flavobacteriaceae bacterium
TCAATATTTTCTATAAGGTAGTTACCATCAAAATCAGTTGTAGCACCTTTTGTAGTTCCTTTTATTATAACATCGGCAAAAGGTAAAGGGTTACCAGCATATTCTTTATCCTGGATATTTCCTTGTAAGTTTCCTTGAGCAAACATGCTAAAACTTGTAAGGGTAATTAAAATAAAAAGTAGTTTTTTCATTACTTAAAAAATTAGATTCTTGGTTTTTCAATTCGTTGCAAAGAAACGTTGCTAATGTTAAGGAAACATTAATGACTTGTTAATCTTACGTCATTTAGCATACCTAAAGTTAATTTTAAGTTATGCGCTCTGAGACCCTATATAGCTTAACAATTGCATAAGATTTAGTTTACATTAAAAAGGTTTTATCTGTTATATATTTGTCAACAGATTTAAAAACATTTTTATGTTTTTAAGGTTTCAATTCAATTAAAAAGGCTGTTTAAAAACAGCCTTTTTTTTGTTTTACATTTAAGAAATGTATGGTAGAATTTTGTGTATCATATATTAACTAAATAGTTAGGTTTGTGTTTCCTGTCTGTTAATACTGTTTTAAGAAAATTGTTGTATTTTATTTGTTCTTAAATCTAGATAAGAGCAAAGTTTATTTTTCAGTTGTAGCGTATACAATATCATCAAAATTAATTCCTTGGCTTTGCTTTATAAAAGCATCCAATTCTAATGTTTGATTTTTGTTTATTGTAATTTTTTTAGATTCGGTAGTATATCCTAAAAAACTAAATTCTAATGTGTAAGTTCCTTCTGGTAAGTTTTTAAAGTAGTAATTTCCTCTAAAATCGGTAGAAACAGATTCTTTAGTTTCTTTAACAGTTACTTTTCCAAAAGTAATTGGTTCGTTATTTGTTGTAGCGTCAAATAAATGTCCTTTTATAAGATTGTCTTGAGCTTGACAAGTAAAAGAATATAAAACAGCACTTATTACTAATAATAACTTTTTCATCTTTATGGAATGATTAATTCGGTGCAAAATTAGCGAACATATCCTTTTCTTTAATTAAGTAGGTGTTTTTTTAATGTTACCAAATAGTTATGTAATGCTATAAAGCAAAAGAGGCTTCCTTTTACAGGAAGCCTCTTTAAAGTAGGTTGTGTTTATGGTGCTATTTTCTATTGAAATTTACGGCAACATTACTCTTATTTTCGTGTGTTTTAATAGAAGATATTTCGTTTTTAGAATAATCTACTTCAGATAATTCTTCTCCATTCCAAAAGAACCATTTTCCTGTTTTAGAACCATTAACGTATTTTCCAACGGCAACTTTGTCTCCTTGCTCATTATAAGATATCCATTTTCCGTGTAACTTTCCTTTTTTGTAAGTTCCGGTTTGTTGTACTTGACCATTCTCAAAAAAATAAGTTCCTTTAACAAAATCTCCATCTTTTTCAAAAACTGGTTTATTGTTTTGAGCAAATGCTAATGTGCTAAATAATAATGCTGTAATTATAAATATATTTTTCATCTTGATATGACTTTAGTAGGTTACTGTATGTCAAATATACAATAAGTTTACATACAAAACACTATTTGTTAACATTAAATTTACATTAGGTGCATTGGTGTATAATTTGTACATAAAAAAAGCCTTTAATAATTCAACTGAATTATTAAAGGCTTTTACTGTTAGGTTTTAAATTTAGAAGATTATTCTTTTTTATAACCTTTGTAGTATTCTTCAATTAAGTCCATAACTCCAGCTACTAAGTTTTTAGATTCAATTAATATATTGAAATATAAAGTTGTGTTTTTAGGACTAGATTCTTCTGTTCTTGTACGTTCAATTTGTTTTTGAATTTTATCTTGTAAAGCAGAAGCTATTTGTTCATTCTTATTAATAATATGCTTAATGTCGTCAAAGCTCTTATTATCAAAAATAACAATAATATCTGTTAAAAGACTATCTAGAGTAGCAGTAAGCTCATGTAAGTCTTTAATTTGGTTGTAGCGTAATTTTTTGTGCTGATTGTTAACATGCTTGTAACTCTTTTTAGAAATGTATTCTAATGACTGTGCAATGTCTGTTAAATAACCAAGTATGCTAATGTAAAAACTACTTCCGCTAACGCTAGTTTCTTCTAGGTTTTTAATTATATAGAAAATATTATCTCTAAGGTCTTCAATTTCTAAATCTAATTTTTCAATACCTTTTTTACTTTTCTTAAGCTTTTTTAAATCTTCATCAGAAAGCCCTTTAAGTACTTCGCTATAAATAGTATTAGATCTAGTTATTACTCTAGAGATGTTATCCGCACTTTCGTTAATAATACCTTGCACAGTATTACTTTCAGCTTTCTTTAATGTTTTTGAATCTGCCTGAGCAATACTTTTCTTTTTATGAGAAAGGTAATTTTTAATTAGTAAGAATGCAGTAAGAAGTAATAATATAGGAATCATTACTTCTTTATTCCATTTAATTAAAAACACTACTATTCCTGCGGCAGTAAATGCACCAAAGGCAGTAAAAAACCAACCTCCAATTACATTTAGTACACCAGCAACTCTATATACAGCGCTTTCTCTACCCCAAGCCCTATCAGCTAAAGAGGTACCCATAGCAACCATAAAGGTTACATAAGTGGTAGATAAAGGAAGTTTCATTGTTGTTGCAATTGATATTAAAATACCGGCAACAATTAAGTTGATAGATGCTCTAATTAAATCGAATGCAGGTGCGTTAATACTTTGATCTTTTGTAAGTAAAGTAGTGTCGGGTTTTTCGAAACTTTTGTTTATTTTTTCCTGTGTACTTTTAGGTATAATTGAATCTACAGCATCTGAAATAGCAGTACCAATAGTAACTATTCCTCTAGATAAGGCGTTAGGGTCAAACTTATCATGTGTGTCTCCTTGTCTAGAAAGGCTAAGTTCTGTTTCGGCAACTGTTTTTGCTTTTTTAGAAAACCATAGTGTTAAAACCATTATTCCACCTGCAATAAATAATAAGAATGGTTCTGCAGGCATTCTTTTATCTAAAACTTCCATAGTAAAATCTGCAGCAGCAATACCTGAAGTTGACCAAGCTACCCACGAGTGGTAAGCGGCCATTGGTACTCCAATAAAGTTAACTAAGTCGTTACCAGAAAAAGCTAAAGCTAGACCAAATGTTCCAATAGCGATAACAACTATTAAGATGCTTTTTTTAGTGATTTTTTGAAATAAATGAGATAATCCAGTAAGAATAAGGAAACCAGCTAGTATTATAAAGAATTCATTATTATCTACGGTTCCTTTAATTTGACTATAGTAAGGAGAACCTTTTAAACCTTTCATTATAATAAAATAAAGAATTGCAGTTAAAGAAACTCCTCCAAATATAGATCCAAAATTCTTTATTTTCTTTTCGTAGTAAAAAGTAAAAACCAAACGCGAAAGCCATTGTACTAATGCTCCAATACTAAAAGCAATAACTACCGACATTAAAATACCTTTAATAATATCTAATGCTTTTTCGGTGTTTATATAGCTTCCTAAGTCTGCTAAAGTTTCTGTATCCGATGCTGTAATTTTTAATAATGAAATTACCACAGCAGCACCTAAAAGATTAAAAACAATAGATACGGTTGTAGATGTAGGAAGACCAAGAGTATTAAAAAAGTCTAATAATAAAATATCTGTAATCATTACAGTCATAAATATTATCATTATTTCATCAAAATTGAACATGGCAGGAACAAAAATACCCTTACGAGCTACCTCCATCATTCCACTAGAGAATACTGCGCCTATAAAAATACCGAAACTGGCAACTATCATAATGGTTTTCATTGATAGTGCTTTTGATCCAATAGCTGAATTTAAAAAGTTTATAGCATCATTACTAACTCCCACTACAATGTCAACGACAGCAAGTAATGTTAGAGCAATAAGCATGAATAAATAAATGTTTTCCATAGTAAAAAAAAAATTTAAAAGCAAAGGTCTGCTTTTGACATGGTCTATTTGTTATCTAAAGGTTAAATAAGATGGCGCAATTTACTAAAATTGTTAATCGAAATTTAGATAAATGTCAATTCCTACAAATTTTGTGTTTTTTTATTTGAGAACCTTTCAAATATTTTTGGTTATATTTTAAATGAGGTGTTTTTTTACCATTTTTAAAAGGATCAATTATATTAATAAAGTGTAATTCTATTTAAAGTTTAGGTAATTTTTTTGTTAAAAAGCTGTAGTGTGTTTAAAATAAAGTTTAATAAGAATCGTATATTGTTACGAATTGCAAAGCTTAACGTTAACCTTGTGTTACCAAACAGTCAATTGTCATTGCGCTATGCATTAAATACTATATTTAACGAAAAGAAAATTGATTAGAAAAAAATATTGTAATGGAAAAAAGTAATGTAACTATTTTATTAGTTGATGACGAGCCGGATATTTTAGAGATTGTAAGTTATAATCTAAAAGAAGAAGGTTATAAGGTGTTTACTGCTGGAAATGGTTTAGAAGCTATTGAAATAGCTAAGGAAAAGAAACCTCATTTAGTTATTTTAGACGTTATGATGCCTGAGATGGATGGTATTGAAGCTTGTGAAAAATTACGAAAAATACCAGAGTTAGAAAATACTATTATTACTTTTTTAACTGCTCGTGGCGAAGATTATTCACAAGTAGCAGGTTTTGATGCTGGAGCAGATGATTATATTACAAAACCAGTAAGACCTAAAGTATTGGTGAGTAAAGTTGGTGCATTGTTAAGAAGGTTTCAAAAAGAAACAGAATCATCAGATATTACTAAAATTGGTAATTTACATATTAACAGAGAAGAATATAAAGTTATTAATAAAGGAGATGAATTAATTCTTCCTAGAAAAGAATTTGAACTTTTATCTCTTTTGGTTTCTAAACCAGGAAAAGTTTTTAAAAGAGAAGATATTCTTCATAAAGTTTGGGGTAATGAGGTTGTTGTAGGAGGGCGTACCATTGATGTTCATATTAGAAAATTGAGAGAAAAAATTGGAGATAAGAGCTTTAAGACAATTAAAGGTGTTGGTTATAAATTTGTTGTTGAAGATTAGTTTGTAAAGGTTTAATGGAAGAAACAATAAGTCACAAGTCTTCAAGAGGCTATGCTATATTAACAGCTTTATTGCTATCTAGTTTGCTAACTATTTTTTTAGGAAGCATGTTATATGCTGTTCGAATGTTTCATTTTGGGCTTTTGTTTAGTTTTATGTTAATGGCCTTTGTTGTAACATTTACTGTGTTTCGCTTTCGATTTAAAAATTATGTAGATAAAAAAGTTTCTTTAATATATGAAGAAATAGGAAGTATTGATCAGGTTGATGAAAACACTGTAAAAACAGTTAATACCGATATGGATTCTTTAATAGGACGTGTTAAAGACTATGCAAATAATAGAAAAACAGAAATTGAAGTATTAAAAGGTCGTGAAGAATATCGTAAAGAATTTTTAGGAAACGTTTCTCATGAGTTGAAAACACCACTATTTACAATACAAGGTTATGTGTTAACACTTTTAGATGGAGCAAAAGATAAACCAGAACTTTGTACTAAATATTTAGAAAGAACAAATAAAGGAGTAGAGAGGTTAAATTATATAATTAAAGATTTAGATTTAATTTCGAAATTAGAAATAGGAGATTTAGCTCTCGATATAGAAGAATTTAATGTTATTGATCTTATAAAAAATGTTTTTGAATTGCTTGAAATGAAAGCAAATAAAAAGAACATTACATTAACATTTGATAAGTACTATAAATCTGCAGTACTAGTTAGCGCCGATAAAGAACGTATTAGACAAGTTTTAACAAACCTTATTGTTAATTCTATTAAATACGGGAATGATGATGGTACTACCGAAGTTAGTGTTGAGGAGTTAGTAGAAGGAAAATTGATTGTTCGAGTAACGGACAATGGAGAAGGTATTGAAAAAGACTTTTTGCCTCGTTTGTTTGAACGTTTTTATAGAGTAAGTAAAAGCCGTTCAAGAGAAGAGGGAGGTTCTGGTTTAGGACTTTCTATAGTAAAGCATATTATTGAAGCGCATAAAGAACAAATTTATGTAGAAAGTATATATGGTATAGGAAGTGAATTTTCGTTTACTATAGAAAAATCAAATTCATAATTTGCTAATTTGATTTTAAGCTTATCAAAGTTAATTCTAAAAACAAATTCACTAATTTTGCACTCATAAATTTGATGTAGTGGGAAGTAAAAATAAACTGAAGCGTTTCAATGAAAATGAAACTTTTAAAAACGTAATTCAACCAACACGAGAAGAGGTGCTTAATGATTTATTATCCTTAAAAGGAAATTGGAGTAAGCGTTTTAATAACAATAACCCAATTGTTTTAGAATTAGGATGTGGTAAAGGAGAGTATACTGTTGGTTTAGCTGAATTATATCCTGACAAAAACTTTATAGGAATTGATATAAAGGGAGCTCGTTTTTGGAGAGGTGCTAAAACAGCTACAGAATCTAAGATGGATAATGTTTATTTTATTCGTACTCAAATAGAATTAATTACATCAATTTTTGCTGATAATGAAGTTTCTGAAATTTGGATAACATTTCCAGATCCTCAAATAAAATACAAGCGAACAAAACACCGTATGACCAATGAGGTTTTTTTAGCAAATTATAAGAAAATATTAAACCCAGAAGGTATAGTGCATTTGAAAACAGATAGTGAGTTTATGCATGGTTATACATTAGGGTTGCTTCATGGAGCTGGTCACGAGGTGCTTTATGCTAATCACGATGTTTATAAAAACGGAGGAGCACCAAAAGAAGTTTTAGATATTCAAACTTTCTATGAAAATCAGTATCTTGAGAAAAATAAAGCCATCACATACACACGCTTCAAAATAAAATAGATTGATAACCACTAAAATTTTTGTTATTACATTTTTTTCTGCTCTAGTGGGGGTTATACCTCCAGGGCTAGTAAATATGACAGTAGCAAAAACATGTGTAGAGCGTGGTAAAAACAATGGTATATCGGTAGCTTTTGGGGCATCGATAGTTGTTATTATTCAAGCTTGGGTGGCAATTCAGTTAGCTCGTTATATTTTTGATGACAGATGGATGTATAATATGATACTCCGTACAGGTCTGGTAATCTTTTTATTATTAGGAATTTATTTTTTTGTTAAAGCAAAAAAACAATCTGCAAAAAAAGAAGTAAAGCTTTCTAAGCATGGAATTGTTCGTAGTTTTTTTAAGGGAGCTATGATTTCAGCTTTTAATATTTTGCCTATTCCATACTTCTGTGCTATTGGGGCAGCATTAAATTTAAAAGGAACAGTTGATTATGATGTATCAACAATTATAACTTTTATCTTGGCAGCAGGTACAGGTACTTTTGCAATGCTATATATCTACGCACTTTCTTTTTTAAGAATAGAGGTTAAAGAAGAAAAATTTGTTAGAAAATCTAATTATATAATGGCAACACTTATGGGGTTGTTAATGATAGTTACACTTATTCGTATTATAGCTGAATAATGGAATATAAGCCAGATACGTTAAATTTCTTTGATCGAGTTTATGAAGTTGTTTTGTTAATTCCTTTTGGGAAAGTAACAACCTATGGAGCAATAGCTAAATATTTAGGTTCTGCACGTAGTTCTCGAATGGTTGGTTGGGCAATGAACGCAGCACATAGTAGACCCGATGTTCCTGCTCATAGAGTAGTTAATAGAATAGGTGTTTTGACAGGGAAACATCATTTTTTAGGAACAAATTTAATGCAGCAATTATTAGAAAATGAAGGGGTTGTTGTTAAAGATGATAAAGTACAAAACTTCAAAGAAGTACTTTGGGACCCGTTAGAAAACTTATAAGAGTCTTAATTGTAGGTTGTGTTGTTAAAATGCGACAATTTTAATGTAGTTTATTTATTTAAAAAAATACCTTAATACTTTATATTTGCAGAGGTTTAAAACTACTTTTCTTTTTATTTTTAAAAGAAAAATTACAAGAGATTACTTCTCAATAAAAGTCAATAAATATACATGAAGCTAAAAAAAGAAGACATTCTAAAAGCCTTAGAGTCGATTACGGTTGCAGGTGAAGGAAAGAATATGGTTGAAAGTGGAGCGGTTAAAAACGTTATAACTTTCGGAGATGAAGTTGTTGTTGATTTACAATTATCTACACCAGCATTACACATTCGTAAAAGAGCTGAAGTTGATGTTCTTAAGGTTATTCATGAAAAAGTTTATGCTAAGGCAAAAATTAAAATAAATATTGATGTAGTACAACCGCAAAAGGTTACTCCACAAAAAGCTCCTGAAATAAAGGGTAAAGCTATACCTGGCATTAAAAATATAGTAGCTATTGCTTCTGGTAAAGGAGGAGTAGGAAAATCTACTGTAACAGCAAATATTGCCGTTACATTGTCTAATATGGGCTTTAAAGTAGGTTTACTAGACGCAGATATCTACGGACCTTCAGCACCAATAATGTTTGATGTTGTTCATGAAAAACCATTATCAGTAAAAGTAGATGGTCGTTCTAAAATGAAGCCTGTTGAAAGTTATGGTGTTAAGGTATTGTCTATTGGTTTTTTTACGGAACCTGATCAAGCCGTAGTTTGGAGAGGGCCTATGGCCGCAAAAGCATTAAATCAAATGATTTTTGATGCTGCTTGGGGTGAGTTGGATTTCTTGTTAATAGATTTACCTCCGGGAACAGGAGATATTCATTTATCTATAATGCAATCGTTGCCAATAACAGGTTCAGTTGTTGTTAGTACACCGCAACATGTTGCTTTAGCAGATGCTAAAAAAGGAGTTGCAATGTTTCAGCAAGATAGTATTAATGTTCCAGTTTTAGGTATTGTTGAAAATATGGCTTACTTTACACCTGAAGAATTGCCTAATAATAAATATCATATTTTTGGAAAAGAAGGAGCTAAAAATTTAGCAGAAGATCTTGAAATTCCATTTTTAGGAGAATTACCTTTAGTGCAAAGTATTAGAGAGGCAGGAGATGTTGGTAGACCAGCAGCTTTACAGGCTAATTCAATTTCTGCTGATGCTTTTGTTGAAATAACAAAGAAAGTAGTAGAAGAGGTAGTTAAAAGAAATGAAGATTTACCAGCTACTGAAGCAATTAAAATAACGACAATGGCAGGTTGTTCTGCTCCGAAAAAATAAACTATGACAGCTGAAGAATTACAAAAAAATGTAGAAAAAGCTTTAGAGGAAATTCGTCCTTTTTTACAAAATGATGGTGGAGATATTAATTTAATAGGGATTGAAGAAGGTAAGATTGTTAAAGTTGAATTACAAGGAGCATGTGTTTCTTGTAACGTAAATCAAATGACTTTAAAGTCTGGTGTAGAAATGACTATAAAGAAATATGCTCCACAAATAGAAGAAGTAATTGATATTTCTTAATATAAAAGAAGTTCTTTTTGCAAGAAAAAAAATATAATAAGCATAATTATTATCGTAGTACTTATGCAGTATACAATGAGGTAGCTTTAACAGAATTACCTTTTGAAAAATGGCACTACTTGAGCAAATCGGGTAGTGCCTATTTTTATACTAATAAAGGGGTTTATAGAAAATCGAACCATTGGGGGCGCGCAGCTAAATGTAGGTGGGTTTTAGCTTCGGGTAATGCTATGTATGTTTCAAAAGGAAGAGAACGAATAGGGTATGCTAATTGGACTGATTTTTTTGAGAATAACGATTATACACAAGCGTATTTTGTAAAAGTAGACTATGAAAACAAAGTAGTTACTTATGATCATAGATCACGCGATGAATCTGGAGAAGCAATTTACAGAACCGCAAAACAAACGCAGAAAATAATTCAGAAAGTAAAAAGATTATTAATATCAGATAATTGGTCTAAATACTATGATTTTGATAATTTAGAAGAGTTAAGAAAAGAGCTAATAGAAGAATTAATAACAGCAATTAATTAATTTAATTGTTGTTTAAATTTAATTTAGCAGAAGCTTTAGAGAATAAATAAAAGAATAAATAAGACACTAAAGTCCCTACAGTAAATCCAGTAAGTAAATCGGCAGGGTAGTGTACTCCAACGTAAATACGGCTATACCCCATAGCTAAAGCCCAAATAATCAAAGTAGGGAAAGCATATTTATATTTTCTTTTTAATATAGAGCCAATAAATATTGCAACAGCCATAGTATTGCATGAATGTCCAGAGAAAAAACCATAACGGCTGCATCTTTTTGCTATATAACGAATTACTCCTTCTAATTCAGGTACACGGCATGGTCTAGGTCTTAAAAAGCCATGTTTTGCTAAATTGGTAAGCTGATCAGTAGTGGTAGCCATTAATCCAATAAATAATAAAGAAAGAAGAAAAGATTTAAGTCCTAATATTCTATACGATAGTACCAAGAGTAAAATTACAAAAGGTATGTGTGTGTACTTTTCAGTGAATAAAAGCCAAAATGGATCCCAAAACTCTGTACCTAAATTATTTAAGTATATAAGTAAATCTGTATCTATTTTTGCTAATTTATCTAACATGATAATTAATATTTACTGCAAATATCTAGTTTTTAAATTGATTAACAAATTAATGTTTTTTATAGAAAAGGGAAAAGCTAACTGATTAAGTTAGCTTTTCTGAGCATTGATAACGATAGTTGTTATATCGACTGTAAACTTGAATGATTATTCAAGTTAAATATTTATACTAATTAGTGTGGGGGCTAACTAGAAATACAATTACGTTTTCGTTAAAAAAAAACTTTTTTATGACAACATAATCATTCAAATATACATTTTTTTGAATTAAATACAATTAAATTGAGTTTATATAAGTTTATTCTTTAATGTAGATAATAACAGCTATTGTGTTATGTCTTTTAACTAAAATAGTTAGCTGTTTGTAGAATAGTTTGTTTTTTATTTGTAATAAATTATGAATTAATAAAAAAAATCCACTTAGATTTTAACTAAGTGGATTATTAAAAAATTATTTAAAATAAGTTTACTATAATTCTATATTTAATAATTGACCTGTTAATTGTATTAGTTGAATTTCGGCTAATTTAGCATCGTATTTAGCAAGACTTTGATTAGCCTTTGCACTTGTTAAGTTAACTTGTGCCTGTCTGTATTCTATAGACGTAATTTGACCTAATTTGTAACGTTCTATTGTACGATTAAAATTATCAAGATTGGTAATAACATTTTGTTTTTGCATAGCATAGATTTCTAACTTTACATTGTAATTAGTTTTTGCATTGGCAATATCAGTTGTTATTTCGCTTTCAATTTGTTTTTGTAGAATTTCTTGATTCTCTAAAGCAATTTTAGCGTTTTTAATATTGGTTAAAGTATTTCCTCCATCAAAAATATTCCAGCTCAAATTAACTCCTGCTTGTAAGGTAAAAGAGTCTTGTATATTACCAGGAAAGAAAGTGGTAGAAGGGTTTCTATTTTGGTTCCAACCATAAGAACCAAAAAGGCCAACAGAAGGTATGTAGCCTGATTTAGAGATTTTAATGTCATATTCACTAATTCTTAAGTTGTAATCGTTTTGTAATAGAGTTACATTGTTTTGTGTAGCTTTACTGGTGTATTCTTCTATCTTTAATTTAGGAATAAATTGGACTAAAGTGTCAACAACCATTTCGTTGTTAAATTGCTTATTCATTATTAAGCTTAAATCTCTTTTAGAAGTTTTTAATTCTTGCTGGTTATTTAACAGACTAATGCTATCATTAGCAACATCAACTCTAGCATTTAATATTTCTAGTTTAGTGTTTTGACCATATTCAAATTGATATTTAGCCCTAGTAACACGTTCCTGAGAAATTTTCAAGTTTTCTAATAAAGTAACTTCTGTTTCACTTAATTGAGCAACTCTATAATAAACACTGAATAGCTGAGTAATTGTATTTTCAATAGTTTCGCGAGCTTCTAATTTGGTAACATTATAGGTTTCTTTTAATTTTTTGTAATTATAACGCGTACCAAAACCATCAAATATGGTGTAATCTAAATTTAAGCCAGCATTGTACTGGTTTGTATTTGCGCCATCAATAGTTATATCATCTCTAGATTCTCCCGTTGTAGGATCAATTATACCATTAAAAGAAGTTTCGGTATCTTGATTTTGATATAATGCTCCTGCATTAGCAGAAACGGAAGGCAAAAGGCCAGAGTTTAAAATATGCGCATTATTACTAGCGGTACGAACAGTGTTATTAGCAATAGTAATTCCAAAATTATGCTCTAGTGTATGTTTTACTGCTTCGGCTTTAGAGAGTTGTTGAGAAATAATAGATGTATTGCTTATTACAAGAAGTAAAAAGCTTAGAAAAGATATTTTATTCTTCATAATTCCCTTCGTTTAAATGTTCTTTGTAAGCTCTTTCTACAGATTCATTACTTACTTTTTTACCTGTAAACAACCACTTTCCATTTGTTTTAATTTGATTACTAAAAGCTAAAAATAAAGGTAAAACTAATAGAGTTAATAAAGTTGCATACCCAATTCCGTAAGCTATAGAAATAGCCATAGGTTTTAAAAATTGAGCTTGCCTACTTCTTTCAAATATTAAAGGAGCTAAACCTGCAATAGTAGTTAATGAGGTTAAGAAAATAGCTCTAAATCTAGATCTTCCAGCTTCAAAAAGCGCATTTTCAAAAGTTAAGCCTTCTTGTATATTACTATTGAATTTACCAATAAGTACTAAGCCATCATTAACCATAATACCAATAAGAGCTATAATACCTAAAGCAGATAATACATTTACTGGAAATCCATGGATCCAATGACCCCAAGCTACAGCGGTAAAACTTAAAGGAATTAAAAGCATTAATAATAAAGGTTGACTGTAGCTACGGAATGTAAAAGCAATAGTCATATAAATTAATAGCAAAATTATAGGAAACACTAATTTTACTGAGCCTCCAATTTTAGAAGCTTCTCTATTTTGACCTTCAAATGAAGCTTTTACTGTCGGGTATTTTTCTTGTATTTTAGGAATAACTTCGGTTTGAATAGTAGTTAAAATATCGGTAGCACTTAAGTTAGGATCTTTCATGTCGGCAGTAACTTGAATTTCACGTAACCCTTTTAAGTGATTAATGGCAACATCTCCTCTTACAATAGAATAGCTAGCTATTTCTTCTAAAGGAATTCGTTCTCCTGAAGGGGTTATAATACGCATTTTGTCAAGATTATTTATCGAAGAACGATTTTCTTTGTCATAGCGAACCCAAACTCTAATTTCATCTTGCCCTCTTTGGAAACGTTGTGCTTGTGTTCCAAAAAAACCAGCACGAACTTGCGCCATTACATTGTTTAAATTTAACCCAAGTAAATAAGCGTTGTCTTTTAGTTTTAATCGTATTTCTTTAATACCAGCAGGGTCGTTATCAGATACATCTTTTAATAATGGATTTGATTTTAGCCATTTTTTTAATTCTTCTTTTGCTCCTTTAATATCAGATACAGTATTACTAAGTAATGAAACGGCAACGGGGCTTCCTCCAAAATTACCTCCTGATCCAAAAATTAAACTTTCTGTTCCGTAAACAGGACCAACTTTTTTGCGTAGCCTGTTGGCAACAAGTGTAGCATTAATACTATTTGGTCTTTCTTCTCCCGGAAGGAGGTTTATTCTTAAAGAAGCATTTGATGAGGAAGTAATGTTTTTGATGATGTTCTCAAAAACTTCTTTTCCTTCATAATCTTCTCCTATTAAAAACTCATCAGTAAGTTCTTTGTTTAGTATAAGTGCTTTTTGTTCAATTAAAGAAACAATAGAATCTGTAATTTTTACATTAGTTCCGTTAGGCATATTTAAAGTAACCGATATTCGATCGCTAGCAATGGATGGGAAAAGCGTTGTTTTTACAATTCCTCCTTTTATAGAGCCTATGGTTAAAATAAATAAAGCAATAAAAACGCCGAACATAAATAATTTATACTCTAATGTAAAACGTAGTAATGGGCTATATACTTTATCGTTTAACCATTGCATAAAACGATCTCCCCATTTATTTATGTTTCTCATTTTAGAGAAAATACCTTTAGATTCTTTTTCAGAAGCTGTTTTATGTTGTAGTGCTTTTGAATGCGCAAGATGGGCAGGTAAAATGATTAAAGCTTCAACTAATGACACTAAAAGTGTTAGTATTACTATAGTAGAAACCTCTCCAAAAAAGTCACCAATTCTACCATCTAAAAATAAGAAGGTTGAAAAAGCCAATATAGTAGTTGCTACAGCCGAAATAATAGGAGGTATTACCTCTATAGTGCCATCAATAGCAGCTTGAAAGGGGTTTTTACCACGTTCATAGTGTTGGTATATGTTTTCGGCAATTACAATACCATCATCTACTAAAATTCCAATTACTATAATCATTCCAAAAAGAGAAAGAACATTAATAGTAACATCAAATTGAGCAGTAAACATGAACATTCCTAAAAAGGCAACAGGTAAACCAAAAGCAACCCAAAATGCTAAACGGGTGTTTAAAAATATAGACAAGAAAAGTAATACTAATAACATTCCGACAATTGCATTTTCGGTTAGTAATGCAGTTCGTTGGTTTAGTGTTATGGATAGGTCGCGAATAACGTTTAGTTGTACATTGTTGTTTTTTATATTGAATTCAGTAATGTATTCTTTTATAGTATCGGCCGATGATAATAAGTCTTCACTATTAGTACTGGTAACAGAAACTTTAACGGAAAGATCTCCGTTAAAATAATTGACATTAGGTGTTTCTGAAAAACGATCTTTTACAGTAGCAATTTCTCCTAAGCGTATAATTCGGCCAGAGTTATCAGCTCTAACAACTATGTTTGATAAATCTTCAGCGTAATAACCACGATTGTTTGCTCTAATTAAATATTCTTCAGAATCTGTTTTTATAGTTCCACCTGTAGTTAATATATTAGAGTTTGATACTGCTTGAGAAACTTCAAAAAAAGATAATTCGTAAGCGCGTAATTTATTTTCGTCTAGGGCAATTTCAATTTCTTCATCAGGGTAACCTGTTATTTCAATTTGCGATATGCCATCTAATGACCTTAAGTCGCTTTCAATTCCGCGGCCAATTTGTTTTAATGTGGATAACGGAATGTTTTTCCCGCTTATAGCAAAACTTATAGTTTCTCTTACTTCTTCTAAAATGTAAACCACTAAGGGTTCCATTCCTATAGGAAATGATGAAACGCGATCAATTGCGTTTTTAACATCTAATAATAAAAAATCAATATTTTGTCCTTTTATAATTTCAACATTTACAGTTCCGCTATTTTCTTTTGCTGTTGAGGTAACTCTATCGACTCCTTCAAGGCCCTTAAGATTTTCTTCAATTTTAAGAATTACACCTTCTTCAATTTCTTGAGGAGATGCTCCTGGATAAGCAATAACTATTTGAATATTTTTAGCGTCGACCAGAGGGAAAAACGAAGATTTTATAGACAAAGCTCCAATGATTCCGAAAATAAAAAATGCAAGTACAATTATGTTAACCGCAACATCGTATTTTATGAAATAGGATATAATTTTTTTCATAACAAACTAATAGAATTTGTACTTAGTTATTTTAAAGAAGTCTGATCGTTCTGAATTTTTACTAACATACCAGAAAAGGCATTTGGAATATTTTTAGAAACTAGAAGCTCACCGTTTTTAAGTCCTTTTATAATAACTTCTTTTTCAGAAAAATGAACTGTTGTTACAGGTTTTAGTTGTAGAATATCATTTTTAACAACAAATACATTATTGTTTTCTTGTAATAGATTTCGTTTTATACGAATAGCATTTTCAATGTCTTTGGCTTCTAAAACAGCGTTTAGGTACATGCCTTCTTTTAGGTCTGTATTTTTAACCTCAATTGTAGTGAGTATAGTTTGCGTAGTTTGATCAATACTTCCATTTACTCGTATGATTTTACCAGAATATTCTTTGTCTTTATTTATTGTATTTAAAATAACATTTCCGCCAATTTTTAACATGTCGCTATATTCTTTTCCAATAGCAACTTCAACTTCGTAAACACCTGTTTTAATAAATTCACCAAGTTTTTGTCCTGAGCGTATAAGTGTACCTTCGGTAACAGCTGTATTGGTTAAAATTCCTGAAAAGGGAGCATGTATAGTATATTTAGATAAGCGTTGTTCTAGGTTTTTTACATTGTAATAAGAAGCATAAATGCCTTTACCTGTAATAAAATATTTTTCTTTATCTGAAGATGAATTTGGAACTTCAGGTGTGGTTTTATTAATGTCTAAACTAGATAAATAAGTTTGCCATTTTTCAAATATTTCAGGATAATCTAAACGCAGATCAGGCATAATTGAAGTAACTAAATTAGAATATTGACTTTTTGTAGCCTGTACACTTGCGTAATATTCTGAGGCATCAATGCGAATAAGTTGTTGTCCTTTTTTATATGTTTGACCTGTTTTAAAAGATTTAGAACCTTGTTTAAAGATACCTTGTACTTCTGCAAATAATTCGACTCTACGTTTTGCTTTTACATTTCCGGTAGAAGTAACAGTGATAGGTATGTTTTTGTTTTCTACAGATTCAACAAAAATAGATTGTATAGATTTTTCAGTTTTTGGTTTCTTTTTTTCTTTGTTAGTAATAATTTTTTTTGCTCCAAAATAAGAAAGTACAATTAATAAAATACCTAAACCAGAAAGTATAATTTTTCTCATGTTCTATTATAAAAATAAAGGTAATAATCTGTTTTCAATTTTTTGAAAAAAGTATATTGCGAATATATTTATAATAAGGAATGATAGCGTAGTGTGTGTCGTTAAAAAAAGACTAAAAATAGTTATTACTTTATTTGAGATGGTATAGTAAACCAAAAAGAACTTCCTTCTCCAAATACGGAGTCTACTCCAATTTCTCCATTTAAGCTTTCTACTATTTTTTTGCAATGAGCTAATCCAATACCAGTACCTTCATATTCTTCTCTATTATGAAGGCGCTGAAAAATTGCGAAAATTTTATTTAAATGATTTTCTTTTATTCCTATACCATTATCACTTACTGTAAATTTAAAGTAGACTTCAGAACTATCGGTGTTAGTTAAAAGTTTGTAATTAATATTAATTTTAGGAGGAGTATTTTTTTTAGAAAATTTAATAGCATTTGTAATTAAATTTTGAAATAGTAACCTGATTTCAGTTTTGTCAGCATGAATAACCGGTAGGTTGTTTATTGTTAAATCTGTTTTTGAAGTTTTAAGAAGGTCATGTAAATCTTTTTTTAGTTCAGCTAATGTTTTATTGGGGTCAATAGAATTAATCTCTTTAGCTTTTCCTAATTGAGAATAATCTAATAAAGATTTTATAAGATCTTTCATTCTAATACTAGCTTGGTCTATATAAGAAAGGCTTTGCTTACCAACTTCATCCATTTTATCATGGTACTCTTCTTGAATTAGTTGAATAAAACTAGTAATAGTGTTTAGGGGTTCCTGAAGATCGTGGCTGGCTATATAGGTAAATTGCTCCATTTCTATATTTTGAGCCTCTAATATTTTAGTTTTCTCTTTTATAGCAGCGTTTTTTCTAAGTAATTTGTTATTTAAAATATTATTTTCTTTATTTTTTTTGTAGAGTGTAAAG
Organism: uncultured Flavobacteriaceae bacterium; assembly: GCA_964545595.1. GTDB lineage: Bacteria > Bacteroidota > Bacteroidia > Flavobacteriales > Flavobacteriaceae > Aquimarina. The sequence continues at coordinate 17,596 of CAZJGP010000210.1, forward strand.
CTAAATAATAGAATGGCAACAATAAAAATATAAGCAAAAATGGTCTCTTTGTTTTTAAAGTTGATTTCGTTTTTTTGTTGGATTAAAGTTTCTTCTTGATTTTTGATTTTAGAGATTTGTAGTTTTATAAAATCTTCTTTGTATTCAATTTCTTTTGTTTGATTTTTTAAAAACTCTTGTTGTCGTTTTATGAAAATCTCTAAGCTATCTAAAACAGTAATTTTTGATTCGTAATCAGAACGTTGTTTGTTTGTAAAAGATGATAATTCTTCTATTTCAATTTTCTTTTTATGAATTTTATTAAACTGTTTAATAATTATATCTTTTTGAGTTTTTATTTCTTGGGCTTGGAGTGTGTTTATGTTTTTTTGTTCATTAAGATTGTTTTTTTGTTCATTAAAGGCAACTTCTTGTTTTTTTAAAGTTTCTTCTTGAATCTTAATAGTCTTATTTTTATTACTAGCATCTTTTTCAGCTTCTTTATATAGTTCTTGCCATTTTAATTTAGAATTAATAGCACCTTCTTGAAAGCTTTTAGATATTCGAAAATTTTCGTTAGATAAATTTTCTGCATTCAGTTCGTATAAGAAACCTTGAGCAGTGCTAATAATATTTATCATTGAACTATTATAGTTATAGTTTTCTGAAATAACTAAAGTATTTTTTTTAGAAACTTTTTTAAGAATGCTTTCAATTTCATAATTGTAATTAGCATTTACGTATAATAAGGATATGTTTTTAATCTCGGATATTGAATTTATCTTCGTAAAACGCAGTTTTTTTCCGAATAAAGAACGTTTTGTAAAAGTTTTTTTTAGGTCTGATAAGACAGAATTATTACCTAGAACACCAACGGTAAAAGTATTTATTTGATCAATATTATTCCAAGCAATTTGTTTAGCGAAATTATGTATTAAAATAGCTCTTTGTCTGTTTTTAATAGATTCGTCTGGCAACTGCTGTGCTTGTATAGCTAATGATGAAAATACTATTAATATTAAGACAAAAAAATGGTAGCTTTTCCTTATGGTGTAAATCATCTATAATTTTTATAGTTTCAATAGAAGTTTAAAAGAATAATTAGAGCCTAAAATACCAAATTGCTGTACTCTTCTACTGAATATGAAATTTCCTTGCTCAGTATTTGCAGAATGAGATATCTTGTCAGGAAAGATATTAAATATATTTGCACCAGTAATGCTAAACTTTAAATTGTTTAAAATGTTATATGATGCAGAAAGGTTTGTAATTACTTTTGGAGAAAATGTTTGATCTCTAGATTCAATTCTACCTGTAAAAGTATTTAATTCAAATACCTCAATATTATCTTCATTTGAATTTTTATAAGTTACACTTCCAAAAAAGGTGTTGTTTAAATTAAGTTCTAGTTTGTTAATTTGATAATCTAATATAGATGTTATTTTAAATTCAGGGTGAGCTGTTTCAATTCTTGCTATTTCTTCTCTATTAAAAAAAGAAGATAAATTACTAGTAGAAGTGTTCGGGGTATTTACAGGGCCATCAAGTTTAGTTTTATTAATGTTGGCAGCAAGAGATGTTGTTAGTTTTCTATTAAATAACTTAGTGTTGTATACTAGTACGCCGTCAGCACCAAAGGTTTTAGTGTCAATTGCATTTGTTAGAAATTGAGCGTCAGAAACTCTCATATCATTAATTTGGTTAAGTGTACCTGATAATACAATTCTATCTTTAATTTTTATATTGTAGTAATCAAAAGTGAAGCTCAAATTATTTTTAATTCTAGATGTAAACCCTAAAGTAAAATGTTTAGATAATTCAGGCTTTAAAGTTTCTATGCCAAATTCTTTTGCTTGAGCACTTCCGTTATTAAAAGTACCTACTTGTCTAGTTACACCGTTTTTAATTTGTGTACTTATATTATTGAAAAATACTTGATGTAATGACGGAGCTCTGTATCCGGTTGAAAAACCTAAACGGAAATTTATAAAGTCTTTTATTTTATACCTGCTTGCAATTTTCCATACCGTTTCGGCGCCAAAATCACTATAATTTTCATAGCGAGTCGCTCCTTTTATTAATAATTCATTGTTAATTTTTGCTTCAATTTCTAGATAGCCAGAAGTATTGGTTCTAAATTCATTTAATTCGTTTTCAGGTTGTATTCCAGGGAAAACTTGAGCTCCAGCAATTTTAGGCAGTTCCTCTCCGCTTTCAGATATAAAAGTTGCTCCCCCGTCAATAAAAGAGTCAATTTCGCCAGCAGTAATTCTGTAATTTTCAATCCTCACTTCACCTCCAAAAGCAACGTTAACTCCATTTAAGTAATCAAAGTTTCTTGAAATATCGAAATTAGTGTTGTTTTGTTGGTAATAATACCCACCATTATTAAAAGATGTAGCCGAAGATTCTCCTAGCGAGGCGTTGTTTGTATTTGAGGTAGAGAAATCAAGCCTGTTGATTCCAATAGTATGGCTGAAATTTATATCCCAATAATTTTTAATACCATTAAACCCAATAGATATGGCGTCGTCTTGAATATCTGTTTCTATAGAAGGTGAAAAGCCATTAGGAAAAAGTGAAAGGACTACTCGGTCACTTTCTATTGGGAACCTAAAAAAACCTGTAGATTTACCTTGCCTGTGATTTCTTAAGGCAAATGCATAAATTTTATTAGTGTCATTAATCGGAATTTCAGTATTAATTGCAATACTAATATTTTCGGTTTCAGCAGGACCAACAGCTAATGTTTGTTGTTCGTTGAAACCTGTTTGTTCAAAAAAATTATTTTCAGTAATTAACCTTTGATCTTCAATTTTGTTATTAGAGAAAACAGCTCCAGTAAAATTTCCAGCTCTATTTGTTAAATTTCTAGTTCGGTATTCGGCAGTTACATTTATAAACCCTTTTTCTTTTATTTTAATACCAAAGTTAGCTGAGGCAAAATTTGTTTCTCCGTCTCCTTCTGTATTTTTTAAAGTTCTTAGGTCAATATTTATATCTTTAGTTTGTTTTTTTAGAATTATATTAATTACTCCAGCGATAGCATCAGAACCATATTGAGATGTTGCGCCGTCTCTAAGGATTTCAATTCGTTCAATTGCAGATGTTGGGATGGCATTTAAATCTGTTCCAACAGTTCCTCTACCAACTGTTCCATTTACATTTAATAAAGAACTTGTATGTCTTCTTTTCCCATTTATAAGAATAAGTACTTGATCAGGACCCAAACCTCTTAGTGATATAGGGTCAATATGGTCTGTACCATCAGATATCGTTTGGTTATTTGAGTTAAAAGAAGGGGTTAAATAGTTTAATATGTTGGTTAATTCAATTTGATTAGAATTGGTAATATCTTCTGGTGATATTACATCTACAGGGACTGTAGTTTCTAAAGAAGATCTTGGAGCGGATCTAGATCCTAAAGAAAATTGTTCGTCGACGCCATTAGCAGATTCTAATTGAAAATCTAATTTTAAAGGAGTGTTTTTGTAGACTGTAATTTCTTTTTTTTGTTCTATATAAGTTATAAAATTAACCTTTATTGTCTGATTTCCGGAAGGAATAGTTAGGTTGTAGTGTCCATTAATGTCGGTGAAGGTATATGAAGGCTCTCCTTCAATAGCTATTTTAACACCGGGTAAAGGGCTATGTTTATCAGATATTGTGCCGTATACAGTACTGATCTCTTGAGCGTTAGAGACTTGTGAGTACAGTAAAATCAATAAGCAGGTAAAAAGATAATTACTTTTGAGCATAAAGTATGTTTTAAAAATCGCTAATTTAATGTTTAATTGACGATTAACACACTTTGTAAGAAATAAGTTAATAAGTTGTTAAAAGGTTATTAATTCAGTTAAAATGTCTCTTGAGATCATTTTTTTTAGAAAATAAATAATTGATATTATATTTAGATATACGAGTCTTGTCTTCATTATTAAGTTCACGACCAATAGTGAAAACAATTTTAGAATCTTTGGAAAGAAGGTTTTCTTTGTTTAATTCATTTAATAATTCCCATTCATCCATTACTGGCATATTAATATCAAGAAAAATAATATCAAAATTAGAACTTTGTTTAAATAGTAATTTTACTTGTTTTAATGCCTCAAGTCCATTCTTAGAAGAGGTAATGTTTATTTAATTGTCAAATTTTTGAATCATTACTTTATTGAAAAAGTTAATAGATTCATTGTCATCTACAAGTAATATATTAGGATGCTTTATTGGGTTTAGATTAGGAATATGTTTTGTTTCCTGAGTTATCTGAATTTAAAAAAGTAATTGATTAAGGTTTTGTTTAGTTATTGGTTTAGTAATAAATCCAGAAATATTTTTGTTAAAATTAGCTTTTTTAATGTCTTCTTTTCTTGAAGAAGAACTAAGCATATAAATTTTAATTTTTTTGTTTTCTAAAAAAATAAGGTTTTCATATTCATTTAAAAAATCCCACCCAACCATAGCTGGCATATTAATATCTAAAAAAATAATAGAGGGTAAAATGTTATCTCCTTCATTAGCTTTTTTTAAATAAATTAAAGCTTCTTCTGCTCCATTAGCTGTTATAACCTTATTAAATAAATTAGAATTAATTGCTAAATGTTGGTTAATAAAATTAGTTGCTTTATCATCATCTATAAATAGAGCGCACTTTTCTGTATCAGTGTTTAATTCCATTTTTTGCTAATATATATATAAAAGATCTTGTTTATATTATTTTGTTAAAATGTGATTAAAATAGAGAGCTTATAATTAATTGTATTAAAAAAGAATTTTAAATAAAAAAACCTAACTAATTATAGTCAGGTTTTTTTGTGCGGGCGGGGAGACTCGAACTCCCACACCTTGCGGCACCAGATCCTAAGTCTGGCGTGTCTACCAATTCCACCACGCCCGCATTATATTTGCAATTATACTTAGGACTCTTGCAAAGCGAGTGCAAATATAGTTTTTTTTGTCGATTAAAAAAGGATTAGGAATAAATTTTATTTTTTTTTGAAAAGAATCTTTTTAAAATGTCATTTTTAAAAGAAAATAACGTCTATGTTTTTATTACGCAGAATAATTTTTTTTTTGGCCTGTATTTTGGTTGTTAATTTTTGGTTAAATAATATATTTGTAAAAATAAAAAGAAAGATGAAGATAGTTGTGGTTTTTTTGTTTGTTTTAGCACCTTTGTTGGGGGTATTAAATGCTCAAACAATTAGTGATGGTGTAAAAGAAAATGTAAATGATACGGTTAATAGTGTTGTTTTAAAAAGACTTCCAGTAGAAGTTAATAGTAATGATGTTGTTAATAAGTTGAGTTTAGATTTTTTGCCAAAAAATCTTAAAACAAATTTAGTAGAGCCTAAAATAAAGGCAGAAGGAGAGAGGGTAAAATTAGCAGTGCTTAAAGAAAAAGAGGTAGTTAAGGCAACGGAAGTAGGTTCAGAATTAACAGAGCTTAAAGAAAAGGAAGCAGCAGTAGGTTCGGAACTAACAGAGCTTAAAGGAAAAGAGGTAGTTAAAGTTGAAGATCAAAAATTGGAATTAGCTGAAGTTAAAACAAAGAAAGAAGCTAAGACTAAAAAAGAAAAAAAGAAGAAAAGAAAGAAAAAAGGTAAAAAAATTATAGATACAACTATACCACCTTCTAAATCTTTTGATTTGTCTGATTGGAGTTTAAGTGTACCTGTTGATGCTGATAATAACGGTAAAGCGGATCAGGTAAGAGAGAAAGAGTTAGTAGGTCCATATGCGAATGAATTCTTTTATTTGTCTGAAGATGGAGGAATGGTTTTTAAATGCCCTATAGATGGATATAAAACATCAGAAAACACCACTTATACTCGTTCAGAATTAAGAGAAATGTTGAGGGCTGGTGATTATTCAATAAATACACAAGGGGCTACTAAAAATAATTGGGTCTTTGAAGGATCTCCATCTGTAAATGAAGCAGGTGGCTATGGAGGTAAGTTGACTGCAACTTTAGCAGTAAATCATGTTACTACAACAGGAGAAGCTAAACATGTAGGGCGTGTAATTATTGGTCAAATTCATGCGCATCACAATGAGCCATTACGTTTATACTATCGTAAATTACCAAATAATAAAAAAGGGTCTATTTATTTTGCTCATGAAGGAAGAGTTAATGGTGAAGAAGATTTTTATGAGTTAATAGGGGCTAAATCTAATGAGCTTAATGATCCAGCAGATGGAATAGCTTTAAATGAAAAATTTTCATACGAAGTAATTGTTGCTGGTACAGCTTTAAGTATTAGGATAATAAGACCGAATAAGCCAACTATACATAAGGTTATAAGTATGAGTAAAAGTGATTATGCTGTTAAAGATGAATATATGTATTTTAAAGCAGGGGTTTATAATCAAAATAAAACAGGTAGACCAGCAGATTACGTACAAGCAACATTTTACGAATTATCAAATTCTCACACAAAATAGTTTGTAGTACAATAATTAAATAAGTACTTTTAAACGCTTTTTGAGTGTTTAAGCTAAAAAAGCAATTATCAATAATGATAGTTGCTTTTTTTCGTTTGTATAATAGTCACTTTTGTTAAAAAAAATATGTTATGAGTTTTTACAGATTGAGTTTGTTGCCTATAATTTTCTTTAGTTGTTTGACTGTTAAGTCTCAAAATTTAGTTTTGGCAATTGATAAAGAAGAAACTAAAGATGGAATATCAAAGAAAAATAACATAAAGTATTTAGCTCCTTCTACTAAGTTCGATTTGAAAAGTTGGTCTTTAAGTGTGCCATCTGATACGGATAAAAACAATAAAGCAGACCAAATAAAAGAAGCTAAACTAAGTAAAGGTTATGCAAGCGAATTTTTTTACTTGTCAGAAGACGGAGGAATGGTTTTTAAGAGTCCTATAAAAGGATTTAAAACATCTTCAAATACAAGCTATACTCGATCTGAGTTGAGAGAAATGTTACGAGCAGGGGATAAGTCTATTAAAGTAAAAGGACCATCTAAAAATAATTGGGTTTTAAAATCTTCAGGAAAAATTTATGATGCAGGTGGTTACGATGGGCAATTAAAAGCTACTTTGAAAGTTGATCATGTTACAACAACAGGAAATGATAATCAAATTGGTCGTGTAATTATTGGTCAAATACATGCAGAACATAACGAACCGTTACGCGTTTATTATCGTAAACTGCCTAATAACGAATTGGGTTCTATATATTTTGCTCATGAAGGAAGAGATAACGGTAAAGAGGATTTTTATAATGTAATAGGGAGTAAGTCAAGTCAAGCTAAAAATCCCAAAAACGGAATTGCATTAGGAGAAAAATTCTCTTACCAAATTATTGTAATTGATAATTCGTTAACGGTAAAAGTTATTAAAGAGTCTGGAGATGTTTTTCAAAAGACAATTGATATTAGAAAGAGTGGTTATGACCACAAAGACGAATATATGTATTTTAAGTTAGGGGTGTATAATCAAAACAAAACAGGATTACCTGATGATTATGTACAGGCAACGTTTTATGACTTTAGTAATAGGCATAGAAAATATGTAGAGCCAACTTATGATTAATTTATTAAAGACCTTCTAGTAAGGTCTTTTCTTTTTTTGTCATTTTGGCTATTACTAATGTATAAGAATCGTCAATCATTCCCTTAAGTAGTTCGGTAGGTAAGCTGTTTTCAAAGATTACAGTGTTCCAATGCTTTTTATTCATGTGGTAACCAGGTGTAATTTGGCTATATAATTCTCGTAAATTAATAGCTTTTTCAGGGTTGCATTTTAAATTTACTGCGAATGGTTTTTTACTAATGCTAGTTAGTGCAAATACTTTATTTAAAACTTTAAAAACAAGTGTAGTTTCATCAAAAGGGAAAGATTCTGATACGCCTTTTTTGGATAAACAATAGTCTCTAAATGTTTCAATATCCATTTTACTCAATTAATATAGTTGATTTCTTTTCTGGTAATGTATCGTCTAGTTCTAGGGCAGAATAATCTATTTTCCAACCAATAGAAGCTGCTAAGGTTTCAGCAAGTACAATGGTGTTTAAAGCTTCTTTTCGAGCTTCGTTTATTAATCCGCTCTGCGGAATTTTATCGATAATGTATTGTTTAGCTTCTATGTTAATATCTGTTAGGTCTTTTGAGCTAAAAGGGTTTAACCAACCTTCTTTTTTGTCGTAATATTTAAAATCGGTTTCTATGGTTAAAAGTTCTGGTTGAGGAAAATTAAGTAGCTTTAAAGTTTTACTGTTTTCATCAGTTTCAATACTAATTTTTGATAGGTTAAAACCTACATGTGCTTTAGCATCAATTAATATTAAGGCTTTCTTTTTTCCCAATAGAACATCAAAAAACTTTTCTTTTACACTTTCGTAATGATATATTTCAGCAAAATCACCTTCAACAGAGATAAGTTTACATACTTGTCTTATTTTTTCTTTTAATATAATTGCTTGGGTGGTGGTGGTTTTCTTTTTTCCAACCCATTGAAAACGTGCAAAAATTGCATAAGCAATTACACTTCCAATGATTAAACCAATAAATAATAATTCCATAAAATTAAGCTTCCAATTTGTATAGTACAGGTTTACTTGGTGTGGCATCATTTACAAATGATGCTATTTGTAAATTAAGAAAATAGGTGCCATCTGTTATGTTTTCAGGTACATATATTAATTCTGTAATAGTGGCATTATACCTTGTGTTTTCTGGATATTTCCAAAAAGCTTTATGTGCAAGTAGTTTACCGTCATCTTTTTCTTTGTCTATAGAGGGTAAATCAATTAATAGATGCTCTATATTTAAATCAACTAAAAAATTAGCTGCAGCTTCAGTTAAATAAGGCCAATTTGTATTGTTGTACTCTTGTGTTTTTTTTATTGTAGTATTTGGTGTTGTTCTAATAATAACGGCTTCGCATAGTGTTAATTTTTCTTTAAAAAACTCTAACTGCTTTTTAGTTATTTGGTAGTCTCCGTTTGTGCTTACAGGCTCAATAGTAATAATTTCAGCGCTAAAAAAAAAGGTTTTTAAGCAATCTTGAATGCTAACTTTTTTAGATGTTATGTGGCCTACGCATTCGGTATGTGTTCCATGTGCATGAGGATTAAATGTTATTTTGTTAAAATTAACACTAGCACCTTCATTTACAGCTCCAACCCAATCGTCAATTTGTTGAGCTTCAATTTTAGGCGGCTTTACGTACCATGCAATTGGATTTTCAAGACCTGACTTTAAAGGAATTGAAATGTCTATTGGTGAATTTAAATTAACACGCTTTTTTTTATCATTTATATATACCTCAATCCACATAATTTTACTTTTAGAGCTTAACTAATTTAAGAAGAATAAATCACTTGCTATTCCATCTCCTAAAAATTTACCTTTTTTGGTTAGGTGAATGTGTTCATTTTTAATCTCTAAGGTTTTATTTTCAATATGTTTTTTAGAAAGGTTAAGAATGTGGGTGTTATATTTTACTCCATAGTCTGTTGCTATTTTATCTAAAGAAACGCCCCATATGGTTCTTAAACCAGTCATAATATATTCGTTGTATTGATTGGTAATGCTTAGTGTTTCACTTTCGTTAGGAATTAAACCTTTCTCGATACTTTTAATGTAAAGAATATTGTTTGCAATATTCCAGCTACGTTCTTTTTTGTTAAATGAATGCGCTGAAGGGCCAATGCCTATGTATTTTTTTCCTAACCAATAACCGGTGTTGTTTTGACTAAAAAAACCTTCTTTGCCAAAATTTGAAAACTCATAATTAGTATAATCATTAGCTTCCATTGTAGTTAGTAGTATTTGATAATGCGCTTCAGCGGAAGCGTCATTTACAGGGGCTGTAGTTCCTTTTTGTATTTGTTTTTCTAGCGCAGTGTTTGGCTCAACAGTTAATGCGTAGCTTGATATATGTGGTATGTTTAATGAAATTGCTTTTTCAAGGTTTTTAATCCAGTTTTCGTTAGTCATTCCTGGTGTGCCATATATTAAATCTATAGATATGTTTTTGAAATGTTCTTTAGCTTCTTTAATAGAATTGTAGGCTTCATTGGCATTATGTGCTCTATTCATTAGTTTTAAATCTTCCTCAAAGAAAGATTGGACACCGATACTAAGTCTATTGATTTTGGTATTAGCAAAGGCTTTTATTTTAGATGCAGTTAAATCGTCTGGATTTGCCTCTAAAGTAATTTCAGGATTTTTGATCACTTGGTAATTGCTAAAAACACAATTTAGCAATTGGTTAATTTCTTCTACAGAGCAAATAGATGGTGTTCCTCCGCCAAAATATATAGTTTCTATAATATCTGTGTCTAGCTCGTTTTTTCGTAGCTCTAGCTCTTTGCAAAGTGTATTTATCATGCTTTCTTTTTTTGCTAAAGAAGTAGAAAAGTGAAAATCGCAATAATGACATGCTTTTTTGCAAAACGGAATATGAATATAAATACCTGCGATAATATATATGTTATGTGTTATCAATTGCAAAAGTAATTGATTTATATAAAGTATGGGGAAAGACCTTGTGTTTGTAGAAAAAAGAAACCCTGTACAAGTAATTTGTACAGGGTTAATATAAGTTGGAACAAAAACTTAATTAGTATACTAAAGTAAGTTTAATGTTTTCTTCTGTTAAAATTTTACCAGAGTTACTAACTGTATTGTTAGCTTCGGTATTGTTTTTTGCACCCCATAGTACAGATACAAATTTAACAGGATTGTTTTTAAATGTGTTGTTTTCTAACTTAACATTTACAATACCACGGTGGTTTAATAATACTTTATTAGCCTCTTTAGAACCAGAGTTTGTAAAAGTAGAATTAGTAACGATTAAGTTACCACCAATTGTAGACTCATCGTATCCACCTCTGTAATAATCAATAACATTACTAGCTACATTATTGAATTCACAGTTATTGATAGTTAAAAACTCAGTGTTATAGTCTCCTTTGTCATTTGTTTCTTCAGACAATTCTAATCCATTAGCACAATCTTTAATAGTAGATCCTGTAAATGTAATAGCATCAGCAAAAGTTTCTTTGTATGCTTTTAATACAAAATCAAAGTTGCTAATTTCAGAATTATTAACAGTTAAGTTATATAAACTAGACATGTTTTCTTTTAAACTAGCAAAAGCATAGTTTGTTCCATTTCCTTTTAAAGCAACACCTTCTAGAGTTAATTCTCCTTTAGGGTTCATTTCGAATAAAGGAGTACCAGCAGCACCATTATAAACTAATTGTGCTTTCTTGTCTGCACCGTTAATAGTAATAACTTTATTGATTACTAATGGAGTTGTTACGGTGTAATCACCAGCTGCTAATGTAATAATGTCTCCATCTTTAGCTTCTGCAATTTTAGCAGCTAATTCAGTAGCGTTTGTTGCAGCTAATTTAGCAGGTTCAACTGCTTCTTTTACGTTAGAAAACCAAGTAGCTCCGTATTTAGTTTTATCTAAAATAGCTGGATCTACGCTAGGCACAGTTAAAGCAGCGCCTACAGTGTTGTTATCTGCAGATCTTTTATTTCCAAAAAGGTCAGTGTTAATTTCATCGAAACCAAAACCATTGTATAATTCGTTTTCAGCAGTATATGTAGGGAGTACTAAGTAGTCATTCACTTTAGTAGTACCTAATTCAGCAACAGTAAACCCTCCTTCAATACTAGATGTTAAATCACTTGCATTGTTAATGATGTTATTAGAAAACGTAATGTCTTTAATTTTATCATGAGCCACTACAGTTGTAGCATCACCTTTGTCATTATAAATAATGTTATTGGCAATTTCAGTTCTTTTTGGTGCAGCTGATCTAATTTCAGACTTAGGTAAAACATCTGCTTGAGAAACGTTTGTACCAACACCAAACTGTAATGGAGCAGCACAGTTAACAAATGAGTTAAAAGCAACACGTACATCAGTTACCTGGTTGTAACGGTTTAATGGTGATTTAGGAATACCATTCATTACTGCTAATGGGCTTCTAAAGTTTTCTCCAATAATATTGTAGAAGTAGTTGTTAGTTACTGTATGACCAGTATTAATTAAACGAATACCTCCGTAGTTATTATTTGCACCATCACCTATAAAGTAGTTACCGTCAATTGTACAGTAGTTACCGTGACGTGTTACTAAAGAACCTTCAGATTTATAAAAAACATTGTTTTTAAAAATATTGAAGTTTGTTTTACTTGAAATAATTTCAACCTCACCATTACACTCTTCAAATAAGTTGTTAGCAATAATAGTATTACTAGGAGACATTGATGTGAAACTGTTTCCTAACTGGATAGTTTCTCCTTTAGGTCCACCTTTACGAGGTCTTGGTCCAAAGTGGTTATTAATAATTTTGTGGTAATTCATAATGTTTCTATTACCACCAATTTCAACACGAAGAGTAGGTCCAACATTTGATTTTCCTGCAAGGTAACAGTGATCTATTTGGTTATGACGACCAAAAAACTCTACCCATAAATCTTTACGATCTCTTTTAGGTTGGTTAAAGTCTTCGATAACACAGTTAGTAACTCTACAGTGGTTAGCAACTTGTGTTTTACTTTTCTTAAAATCAATTACAGCAGTAGAAGGTGTGTAACCGTTACGGAAATATAATCCGTTTACAATTAAATGTTCTCCACCTAATTTAAGGTAAGACTCTCCTTCTATAAATACTTTACCAGCTTCTTCAGCGGCTAAAGTAATAGGTGCGTCTTTGGTACCTTTACTAGTAAATTTAATTTGAACGTCTTTCCAAACACCGTTGGCCATAATAATATTATCGCCTGGTTGCGCTTTTTTTATAGCTTCGCTAAGTTCTTTAGCATTGGTAACTTTTGTACCTGTTGCCGGAACTGATAACGAAGATACAGTTATGCTTTCTTCAGTAGGTGTTGTTTCTGCAACTGTTGCTGAAGGCTGATTACATGAAAATAATGCAGCTAATACAAATAAAGAAATGAAAGTTTTTTTCATGTTTTTTTGTTTAATTTATTGCTGTTTTTAAGACGCTTAATACTTCTTTAAGAATCTCAAAAATATAAGAAAAATCGTTATACTTAAATGATTTCGATGTTAAAATAGTGTTTATATATTAAAAAAAGCTTAATTACTATTGAAAAATAGTAATTAAGCTTTTAATATTCATTCAATTATAGTTTTAGAAAATAATTGAACTGTAATATTTATTAACTCGCTTTGTTGTTTTGTTTGGCTAATTCTATTAAATCAACATCATTACCAAGTAAAACTTCAGTTGGGTTAATACGACCTTCTTCAGGACCGTTTTCTAACTTAAGAACTCCACGAGGACATACAGCAGAACATACACCACAACCTACACAACTTGCACGTACAATGTTTTCTCCTTTTTGAGCGTATGAACGTACATCGATACCTTGCTCACAATACGTAGAACAGTTACCACATGAGATACATTGACCTCCGTTAGTTGTAATACGAAAACGAGATTTGAAACGTTGAACTAATCCCATATATGCTGCTAATGGACACCCGAAACGACACCAAACACGGTTTCCTAAAATTGGATAGAAACCAGTTCCAATTACTCCTGAAAATATAGAACCAATTAAGAATCCATAAGTAGTTTGAATGTCATAAACTGAAATTCCGAAAGCAAATTCTTTCCAAGTTTCAACTTCAGCAAAGAAAGTATATAGAGTAATGATAGTCATTAAAGAGGCAAAAACTAAAACTCCATGAATTAACCAACGCTCTACCTTCCAAGAAAATAATGATTTACTAGATAATTGACGGTATGGATCTCCTAATGTTTCAGCTAAACCTCCACATCCACAAACCCATGAACAATACCATCTTTTACCATATAAATAAACCATTACAGGAACAATTATAAGTGTTAACACGATTCCCCATACTAACATAAATAATCCTAAACCACCGCTATTCATTAAACTGTTAATGTTCCAGTCGAAAAAGAAAGAATAATTTAAAGGCCATGCGTTTTTAAAATCAAACCAAGGTTTATTGAATGCCGTTAAAATTTCAGGAATTAAAAATGCAAATGCAACTTGGAAAAATAATACAACAGATGTTCTTATTAACTGGTAGTTATTATGACGGTACTTAATGAACATTCTAATGGCAAACACAGTCATTACTGAACAGTACATAAACCCATATAAGAACCATTGGCTAGCTTCCGCTTGTTTACCACCAATTGAGCTTATTCCTTTACTAACAGGGTTAACGGCTAAAATAGGGTTAACTAATAGGTTAGGGAAAAAGTATAATAGTATATAAAATGATACAAAAAAGATAAAAGCAATGATACCTAATAGACCACGATTAGTGGCTGAATGCTGGAAAATACCGTTGTTTTTTATACCAGCAGGCCCTAATAACTTATAGTCAGCTCCAAATGTTATAATACCACCAATGATAGCTAAACCGAAAGTTAGAAAGAAAAATAGGGCTTGGTTTTCAGAAACCCAACCAGTAGTTGTGTTTCTTATTAAAGGATAAATTAACTGTTTAGATGTTTTGTTCCATTTTACCTTTATAAGGTTGCTCCAGTTAATTTCTTTCTGACTCATTTCATAATTGTCAGATTCTTTAGCGATTGAAAGTATTTTGTTAGATAAATCGAAAGCACTTAGTTCTTTTCCAACTATTTCTTTTTGAGCTTTATCTATAAAATATTCGCTTTTTATTTTTTGAGATGTCCAAGAGTCGAATGCTTCTTGAGAAACTTTATTTGTAGCAGTAAAAATACTTGCAGTAAAAATAAAGAAACCAATAAAAGCAATTACTAATCCTATGTTTTTAATTGTCTTCATGTTAATTGGGAGATTAAGCAAATATGCGTTTCCAGCTTTTTTTAGCAGCTTTAATTTTTGTATTGTTTTCTTTGTTGAATTTTGCTATGATCTCTTCTTCGTGTTGAGCGTAGAATTCAGGATCAAAATTAGCATCTTTTAAATATTCTAAAACATGATTTACGGTTTGCTTTTCGGTTAACCACTTGTCAAAAACTTCATGACGCATACGAATACCAAAAGTGTTTATTCCAATAAATTCTTTAGATTCTGTGTCGTAGTTTACGTGAATACATTTTCTTCCATCAGGGTGTTCCCAATAAAAGCGAGATTCGTTTTCTCTTGGTTGTGCCCATACCCAACCGTAAGTTTGGTATTCAATATCTATAAACTTAGCACTATTAAACCAGTGGCCAGGCTTATATTCTGTAGGGTTTCCGCAAATGGTTCTTGCAAGAGTTTCTCCCATCATACGACCAGTGTACCAAACAGCTTCAATGGGTCTACGTTGGCCAATACCTTCGTGTTGTTCAGCACAATCACCAATAGCATATACGTTGCTAATGTTTGTTTGTAATTGGCGGTTTACTTTAATACCACGACCTATTTCTATGCCAGAATCTCTTACAAAATCTATATTTGGTGATACTCCAGCTGTTAAACCAACAACATCACATTCAATTTCTTCACCAGTTTCCTGAATAACAATTGATTTAGCCTTACCGTTTGCGTCTGACTTTATTTCTTTAAGGTTAAAACCTAAACGTAAGTCAATATGGTTGTTTAAGATTTCTCTATTAACCATCGCGCTTTCTTCAGCAGGTAAAACACCATTCCAAAAACTATTTTCTCTAACCAAGAAAGTTACAGGAATGTTTCTACTGTGCATCATTTCGGCAAATTCAATACCAATTAATCCACCACCAACAATTACAGCTCTTTTACAAGTTTTATTATCTGGAGCGTATTTTTCTAGGTTTTCAAGATCTTGTTTATGGTACATTCCCATAACACCATCTAAATCTTGACCAGGCCATCCAAATTTATTTGGTTTAGAACCTGTTGCAAGTATAAGTTGGTCATAAGTCATTGATCCACCATCGGCAAATTGCAATGTATTTTTATCTGTTTCTATTTTAGAAACTAAAGCTTTTTTTAATTCAATTCTGTTTTTCTTCCAAAAGAAAGGCTCATAAGGTTGAGTGTTCTCAAACTTCATGTGGCCCATATACACATACATAAGTGCTGTTCGAGAAAAGAAATAATCTGTTTCGGCAGAAATAACCGTTATTTTTTTGTCAGAAAGTTTTCGGATATGTCTTGCGGCAGTAATACCAGAAACTCCATTTCCTATAATAACAACATGCTCCATAAATGCGTTTTTAATTAATTGTTGCGCAATTTAACCAATATGTCGTAAACTAGGAGCAATACTTAAAATGCCTTTTTTTATTTATAATGAATTTAAGTAAATTGCCAGAGTGTTAATTATTTAACATTTTTTCTGTAATAAGCTAATAGGTTTTCAGTATCAGCGCCAAACCATTTTTTTAAATACATCATCCAATAATGATATTGTAAAGTAGCAATTCCATTATCGGTATATCTGCGCGATGAAGATATGATACGATTTTGTATAACCGTAAATTCTTTTAAAGCATACAATTTTCTAATAATTTCAAAATCTTCAAAAATAGCATGCTCAGTAGGGTATTGCCCTAATTTGTTAAATAGTTGCTTATTTAAAAATAAAGATTGATCGCCTCCTCTAAAGAATTTTAAATTAAACTGCGTAAACCAACCAGCTAATTGGAGCCATATATGTTTGCTGTCAAATTCCATTCTAAAACAACCAGCTAAATGATTATTCTTAATTTTTTCAGATATAAGTTTGTCAAAATGCACGGGTGGGAAGCTATCAGCATGCAAAAAATAAAGCGTATTAGCTTTTGCTAATTGTGCTCCATAGTTCATTTGTACTCCTCTTCCTTTCGGAGAAGATATGACCGTAACGCTATCAATAGCGCTTGCTTTTTCTATTGAATTATCAGAGCTACCACCATCAACCACAATGATTTCGCATTCTTTAGGACTAAAAAGAGAACTTTTAATATGCAACAATAGCTTTTGAATATTAGCCGCTTCGTTGTAGGTAGGTATAATGATAGATAAATTCAAATGCTGAAAAATGATATTTTTACAAAAATAAGATTACTTTTTAATTAACGAATTAATTTTTCGACTCATATAATAATTAGTTAAATGTTAATATTTATAGCAAATAAATAACTAGTTTTAAGAGTATTTTTTAACACAAAAACATATATAAAATGGCAGTATTAAGATTAGGTGATGTAGCACCAGATTTTACAGCAAAAACTTCAGAAGGTGATATTAACTTTCATGAATGGTTAGGTGAAGGTTGGGGAGTTTTATTTTCGCACCCAGCAGATTATACACCTGTTTGTACAACAGAATTAGGAACGGTAGCTAAATATACAGAGCAGTTTAAGTCTCGTAATGTAAAAGTTGCCGCATTAAGTGTTGATGGGGTAGAGTCTCACCACGGGTGGATTAAAGATATTAATGAAACTCAAAATACAACGGTTAACTTTCCTATTATAGCAGATGAAGATAGAAAGGTATCTACTTTATATGATATGATTCACCCTAACGCAGATACAACTTTAACAGTACGTTCTGTATTTATCATTGGGCCAGACAAAAAAATTAAATTAATTTTAGTTTATCCAGCTTCTACAGGAAGAAATTTTGACGAGCTTATTAGAGTTATAGATTCTTTACAATTAACAGCTTATAGAAAGTTAGCAACACCAGCAAACTGGAAACAAGGAGACGATTGTGTGGTTTCTCCAGCTGTTAAAACGGAAGATATTCCTGCTTTATTCCCTAAAGGACATACGGTTATAAAACCATATTTAAGAATGACACCACAACCAGAATAAGTTTAGGAAAGGTGTTTGGCGAAAAATATAGTTAAGTATTATAAGATGGGTGTGTTAATTTAAATATTGACACACCCATACTTTTAATTATGAATGTAATTTCAAAATAAATTAAGGGAAATTTAGTAAATGCTACTTTGATGTTTTTAAATTGTTGCTAGTGTTGTACATTGTTTAAATAATGACAAAAAAAACAATATTTTTTTTCTAAATACATAAAAATAACACATTTAGTCTAATTTTATTGTGTTTAATCTATTATAATTTATACATTGCATAGATAACTTACAATATAGATAAATGGACGCTACATTGAACACTAATACAATATCGCAAAGCAATACTCAGGTAATTACGCCGATTGAAGAGAATAACCAAGTAAGGAAGCAAAGAGGTTCTTTAGAGTTTTTGTCAGGAGTATTTTTTTTAATTAAAAAAGTTTTTTTATTAGGTTAATTTATTCCTTTAGGAATAGCGTTAATTAAGTCCTTAGTGTACTCTTTAGTAGGATTTGAATAAATAGTATCAGAATCCCCCGATTCAATAATTTCACCATTCTTCATAACTAATAACTGATCAGCCATATATTTGACAACTGCTAAATCGTGAGATATAAATATATAGGTGAATCCGTAATTATCTTTTAGATCATTTAAAAGGTTTAAAACTTGTGCTTGTACAGATATGTCTAATGCGCTAACAGATTCATCGCAAATAATTAATTTAGGTTGTAAAGCAATTGTTCTAGCTACACCTATTCGTTGTCTTTGTCCTCCACTAAATTCATGAGGAAAACGATTAAAATGAGAAGCACTTAGTCCAACATTTTTCAATAATTCTATAGTTTTTTCTTTTCTTTGACTGTTGTTTTTATACAAGTTGTGAGCAATCATAGGTTCCATGATAATTTTACCAATGCTCATTCTTGGGTTTAAACTAGCAAAAGGATCTTGAAATATTAATTGTATTTCTTTTCTAAGATCTTTAAGCTTTGCTCTTGATAATTGAGTGATGTCTGTCCCTTTATAATTTACTGATCCTTTATCTGCTTTAGTAAGCTGTAAAATTAAATTTCCTAAAGTAGATTTTCCGCAACCGGACTCACCTACAAGACCTAATGTTTCTCCTTCATAAATAGAAAAAGAGACATTGTTAACTGCTTTGAATTCTGTTTTATTAAACCAACTAGCTTTGGTGTAAAAGCTTTTTGAAATATTTTTAACTTCTAATAAAGGTTCAGAGTTGTATAGTTTGTTATGAAGCTCTCTACGATCACTATTAGTAACGACTGTAGAGGATTCTTTATTTTCTAAAAAATCGCTAACAGTAGGTAACCTTTTTAAGCGTTCTGTTAATGAAGGTCTAGAGTGTATAAGTGCTTTGGTGTAGTTAGATTTGGGTTCAGTAAAAAGAAGTTTTGTGGGTTGTATTTCTATTGCTTTTCCATGATGCATTACTAAAGTTGTGTCTGCAATTTCACTAACTAAGGCTAAATCGTGAGAAATGAATAAAATACTCATTTGTTCAGATTCTTGTAGTTCTTTTAAAAGAAGTATTATTTCTTTTTGAACTGTTACATCTAAGGCAGTTGTTGGCTCATCGGCTATTAATAATTTTGGTTTACAAGCAATTGCCATAGCAATTACAATACGTTGTTTTTGACCACCACTTAATTGATGCGGATAAGCTTTAAAAATACGTTCAGGGTTAGGTAATTTTACTTTTTTAAATAATTCTAAAACTTGTGATTTAGCTTCTGTTTTAGATATTGATGTATGTGTGTTAATTATTTCAGCTACTTGTTTACCGCAACGCATAGAAGGGTTTAATGCACTCATTGGCTCTTGAAAAACCATAGCAATATCATTACCACGAATTTGTTCTAATTCTTTATCAGAACAATTAATTAAGTTAAGGTCGTTAAACTGAATACTACCTGATGTAATATTAGAAACTACTTTAGGTAATAAACCCATTATAGCTAAAGATGTAACAGATTTTCCACTACCAGATTCTCCTACAACTCCTAAAATAGAATTTTTAGGTATTGAGAAAGAAATATTATGTAATACATTTTTGTTATTAAAAGCAACAGATAAATTGGTTACTTGTAATGTGGGTTTTGTTTTATTCATAATATTATACCGATATTATTTGATGAGGTTCTAATAAAGGTTCTTGCCTTAATTTTAATAACACTTGCGCAACGGCTATAGTGTCTTTTTCACAATATACAACGATACGGTTAATATCATGCTCTTTGTAATAAACGTCTTTAACCTTGCTGCCATCAATATCATCTTTAGGAGATGGTATGCCTAATATGGTCGTTAGTAATTTTAGAGAAGTGTAATGTTTATAATCTCCAAATCTCCATAATTCTAAAGTATCTAAATGAGGAATTTCCCAAGGTTTTTTGCCAAATAAATTTAAAATATTTGGTAATGCTATTCCGTTAATTATCATTCTGCGTGCTATGTACGGAAAATCAAATTCTTTACCGTTATGGGCGCAAAGTAAATGGTGAGCTTTGTTATAATGTGTTTCTAGTAAGTTTTTAAAATCTAATAAAAGTTTTTTTTCTTCTCCAAAAAATGATGTTGTTCTAAGTTGGGGTTTGCTTTCTTTTAAAACAATAAAACCAACGGATATGCATATTATTTTTCCAAATTCAGCCCATATACCTGCACGTTCATAAAACTCTTCAGCTGAGAATTCTTCTTTTCGTTGGTATTTTGTTTTCTTAGTATATAAGTCTTGTAAATTTTCGCTTAACTCATTAAATTTTTCGTGTATTGGAACTGTTTCAATATCTAAAAAGAGAACATGTTCTAATTTGAAATCACTATGCATATTTTAGTTATTCTGTTGTGATAACATATTGTAAGCAGCGTCAATATATGTTTCAAAATCATTGCCAGCATTTCGGTTAGGGCCAGGTTTAGATCTTTTATGTCCTAAGCGAACAATAATTAGATCATCTTCAGGAATAGAAATTACATATTGACCCAGAATTCCTCTCATGTAGAAAATCTTTTTACCCTTGTAGTTGCTAAGCCAAAGACCATAGCTGTAAATAGGACTTTCTTCAAAACGAGGATCTTGTACTAGCTTTGCCAGGTTTTCTGATATAAGTTGTTTGTTATTCCATTTTCCGTTATTAGACCATAACTGTCCAAAACGACCAAAATCACGAGCATTACTAGCAATGCAGCAATATGATTTTTCTAGCCCGCTTTTTTCGCCATCTAACATCCAAAGAGCATCAGACTCCATGCCCATAGGTTGCCAAAAACTTTTACTTAAATAATCTGCTAAGTGTTGTTTGGTAGTTTTTTCAATAACCATTCCTAACAATTGAGTAGCTCCACTTAAATACTTAAACTTTTTTCCAGGTTTTTCGTTTACTTCTAAATCTAAAATTAAATCTCTAATGTTGGTATCGTAATAAGCTTTTGCAGTCATAGAAAAAGGACTAATGTAATTTTCATTCCAATTTAATCCAGAAGCCATAGAAGATAAGTCTCCAACAGTTAATTCATTAGCATACGTTCCTTTTAATTCAGGAAAAATAGTATTTACTTTAGTATCTAAGCTTTTAATGTAGCCTTCGTCTATGGCTTTAAAAAGCAGTGCTGTAGTAATGCTTTTTGCCATAGAAAAAGAGTTAGTTAAG
This sequence comes from uncultured Flavobacteriaceae bacterium, assembly GCA_964545595.1. Lineage (GTDB taxonomy): Bacteria > Bacteroidota > Bacteroidia > Flavobacteriales > Flavobacteriaceae > Aquimarina. Next base: position 38,997 of record CAZJGP010000210.1, read on the forward strand.
CTTTTGTTTGAATAGCTATCAGCATAATTTTCGTAAAATAACTTATTGTCTTTAATAACTAAATAAGCTACAGTGCCTAATTCTTTGTTTGTTGCTGTTAAATTTTTAGGAGCTGAGCTTTTGTTGTAATTTTCATGGAAACTCCATTTTTGTGTAGTTCCTTTTTTTATTTTTCTGTTTTTAAAATAAGGAATATCATCAATATAAGCAGTTTTATGTCCAGTTAAATAAACAACGCGAACCCCTTTTAATACGTATTCATAATCGAATATATATAATAGAGTAATCGCTAATAATATTATGACTACAATAAATTTAAAAATTGATTTAATCCATCTCATAGACTCTAAAGTAC
>CAZJGP010000211.1:0-4278 GCA_964545595.1 uncultured Flavobacteriaceae bacterium
GTGCTGGTAGATTGATAAATGAATACGGTAATTCCGAATTGATTTTTTTTAGACCTTCTGAATTTTCAAAACAATCTTCTAGATCAATGTATGAAATTGATGAAAAAGGATTAATAAAAGGGAAACAAAGGACAACTTATACGAACAATAAAGCCCATGATTTTAGAAAAAAAAGAGCCTCTTTAAGTAAGGAAAGTAATATTGATTTTTTAAATGCTACCTACCAAATAAATAATGTTTCTAATTATAATTTAGAAAATACTTCAGATTTAAAAAAACCAGTTCAAGAAGTTTTTTCTTTTGAAACAAATAATGAAACTGAAATCATTGATAATGAAATGTTTTTTTCACCAATGCTTTATTTAAGAAGTAAAGAGAATATTTTTAAGGAAGAAGAAAGGGTTTATCCAGTGGATTATGCCTATAAATTTGAAAAAGATTTTTTTATTTCAATAAAAATACCTGACGGATATACTGTAGCAACCTTGCCTAAAGATGCGGCAATCGCATTACCAAATAATTTAGGTAAATTTACTTATAAATCAACATTTAGTAATAGTATGTTACAAGTTGTGGTAAAGACTAACTTAAATAAGTCGATAATTTCTCCTGAAGATTACCCGTATTTAAAACAATTTTATAGTAAAATTGTTGAAAAAGAAAATGAATTGATAGTTCTAAAAAAGATATAATGGATATTAAAAATGCGCAACTTGCAGTTGATGATTGGATACAAAATCACGGAGTACGTTATTTTAACGAATTAACAAATATGGCACAACTAACCGAAGAGGTTGGAGAGGTTGCACGTATTATAGCACGCCGTTATGGAGAGCAAAGCGAAAAGGAAAGTGATAAAAATAAAGATCTTGGTGAAGAATTAGCTGATGTTGTTTTTGTAGTTTTGTGCTTAGCAAATCAAACTGGTATCGATTTAGAATCGGCTTTTAATAAAAAGTTAGATATTAAAACAAATCGTGATCATGATAGGCATCATAATAATGAAAAATTAAAGTAGTATGAAAATGTTAAAACAAATAATGAGTTCTGATGTTTACTGGAGGTCAGTACTTCGTCTAGGGTTGTTGTTTATGGTTGTGTGGAGTATAATTGAATATTTAGCAACTTTTGGTTTTGACCTTGGAGCTTTTAAAAGAACTTATTTAGATACAGGGTTGTTTTTCACATATATAAGAGCTCGAATTGTAGGAGGGTTAATATATGGAATGATAGCAGCATTTGTATTCCAGCGTAGAAAAATTATAGAAAGTAGAAGATAAATAATGAAATTATCATTAGCACAAATAGCAGATATTTCAAACGAAAAACTGCAAATTACAGGCTCAAAAAGTGAAGCTAATCGTTTGTTAATTTTACAAGCGCTATATTCAAAAATTAAAATAGAGAATTTATCTAATAGTGACGATTCTCAAGTAATGCAAAAGGCCATAGCTAGCACAGATAAGGTGGTTGATATTCATCATGCTGGTACAGCAATGCGTTTTTTAACATCATATTTTGCTACGCGCGAAGGTCGTACAACATTACTTACAGGTAGTGAGCGTATGCACCAAAGACCAATTAAAATATTGGTTGATGCCTTACGTGATTTAGGAGCTGATATTGAATACGAAAAAGAAGATGGTTTTCCGCCGATTCTTTTAAAAGGGAAAAAGCTAACAAAAAGTAAAGTAAACCTTAAGGCTAATGTAAGTAGTCAGTATATTTCTTCATTAATGTTGGTAGCGCCAACATTAGAAAACGGATTAGAAATTACTTTAGAGGGTAAGGTGACTTCAGTGCCATATATCGAAATGACTTTATCGTTGTTAAAAGAAATAGGAGCAGAAGGTAGTTTTGCAAATAATATTATTACAATAAAGCCATTAAAAGAAACTACAGCTGATACTATTGTTGTAGAATCGGATTGGAGTTCGGCTTCTTATTTTTACAGTTTAGTGGCACTTTCTAAAAATGCTACAATTACTTTAGGTAGTTATAAAGAACAAAGTTATCAAGGAGATTCTTCTTTAGCTACTATTTATAAACATTTAGGTGTGGAGACTTCTTACAGTAATAATACAATTACGTTAAAAAAGAACCCTGATTATAAAATAAATGAAGACGCTTTCAATGGAGCTTTAGATTTAGCAAACTCACCTGATATTGCACAAACAATTGTTGTTACATGTTTTGGTTTAGGAGTGGGTTGTTATTTAACAGGTTTACACACGTTAAAAATTAAAGAAACAGATCGTTTAGAAGCTTTAAAAGTTGAAATTGAAAAATTAGGAGGTAGTGTTACTATAACCGACGTTGATTTAACATTAGCGTTACCAACTTCAATAAATGAAGGAGTAGCAATTGATACTTATCAAGACCACCGTATGGCAATGGCCTTTGCACCGCTAGCGTTAAGAACACAGTTGTTTATAAACGAGGCTGAGGTAGTAAGTAAATCATACCCTGATTTTTGGAATGATATGAAAACATTAGGCTTTCAAATTACCGAATAGTAAATATATGTTCGTAAAATTAGAAAGGCTTGTTACCACACGTGGTAATAAGCCTTTTTTAATTTTTATTAGTAAATACTTGACAACCCCTATGCTCAGATTGTATATTTGCAACCTTACTTAAATATAGCATATATGAAGTTATCAAATTTCGATTTTGAATTACCAGAGGAATTATTATCAGAATACCCTTCAGAAAACAGAGACGAGTCTCGTTTAATGGTGGTAAATCGAAAAGAAGGAACTATAGAGCATAAACAGTTCAAAGATTTAATTAATTATTTCGATGAAAAAGATGTAATGGTTTTAAATAATACAAAAGTGTTTCCAGCACGTTTGTATGGTAACAAAGAAAAAACAGGTGCTCGTATTGAAGTTTTCTTGTTAAGAGAGTTGAACCCTGAAACGCGTCTATGGGATGTGTTAGTAGATCCAGCTCGTAAAATTCGTATCGGAAATAAATTATATTTTGGAGACGACGATACATTAGTAGCAGAGGTTATTGATAATACAACATCAAGAGGGCGTACTTTGCGTTTTTTATATGATGGTTCTTACGAAGAGTTTCGTCAAAAATTAACTGATTTAGGAGAAACACCTTTACCAAAATATATTAATAGAGAAGTTGAGCCATCTGATCAAGAGCGTTATCAAACTATCTATGCTAAAAAAGAAGGAGCTGTTGCAGCGCCAACTGCAGGTTTGCATTTTTCTAAGCATTTATTAAAACGTTTAGAAATTAAAGGAGTCGATTTTGCTGAGGTTACATTACATGTAGGTTTAGGTACTTTTAGTCCAGTAGAGGTAGAAGATCTTTCTAAACATAAAATGGATAGCGAAGAAGCTGAAATTCAAAAAGAAGCAACGCAAGTAGTAAACAATGCTATCAAAGAAAAGCGTCGTATTTGTGCAGTAGGTACAACGGTTATGCGTACACTAGAAAGTGCAGTTTCTTCAGATCATGAATTGAATGAATTTAAAGGATGGACAAATAAATTTATTTTCCCTCCGTACGATTTCAGTATAGCAAACTGTATGATTACTAATTTCCATACACCAAAATCAACATTATTAATGATGGTTTCTGCATTTGCAGGTCACGAGTTAATGGAGAAAGCGTATGATGAAGCAGTAAAAGAAAAGTATAAGTTCTATAGCTACGGAGATGCAATGTTGATTATCTAATCAAAATGCATTTATAATATTTAAAGCCTCTGTCATTTTTTAATGATAGAGGCTTTTTATTTCGTGGGCGTTCCCCTGTGGGTCGGGCTTTCACTACTCAATCTTTCCACTACGTTCCAAGGATTTCAAACAGGTCGTTCAATCCCTAACGCAAAAAAAAAACAACTACTTTAGATAATTTCAACATGTAACTACCAATATATCTATGTTTTAAAAAATAAAATAAAAATAAACGTAAAAAGATAGTTTGTAAACAGAAAAAGAGTTGTAGTTTTGCAGCCCGCTAGCAGCGCAGTTGATTACAACGAAACGCAAGCGGTAGTTCATTAAAATAGTAGAGTTAATTATTTTGAAAGCTTCAAAAAAAATAAATTAAAAAAACTTAATTTATTTCTTGTTAAAGTTGAAAAAGAAGTTATCTTTGCACCCCGCTAAAGAAACAAGGCGATAAAGAAATAAAGTGGTTTAGTTATCCTTTATTAACAAGTAAAGACTCTGGTAAAACAGAGTAGTTCATTGACATATTGATTGACAGCGCGTATTGAAAAGTTTAAGTTTATTTGAATTTAGATATACC
>CAZJGP010000212.1:0-8139 GCA_964545595.1 uncultured Flavobacteriaceae bacterium
TTAAAGATGGTGTTGCTGAATTTTTATAATTAAAAATGGTTGATGATGAAATTGATAATGACTTTGATACCATTCAAAAATTTTCACTTACAAAACTCAATCAAAAAAATGAATGTTCAGAAATAAAAATTAAACTTCGAATTCACAAAGATGAATATCATCAGAAAATAAATAAACTACTAAAACATATTAATAGAGGAGATATTTATGAAGCTAATTTTTGTCAAGAATTTTATGCTGAAAATAGTACTATTAATCCGTTAATAATTTTTAATCAGTTAAATAGTATTTCAACTCCGCCTTTTGCAACTTTTTTTAAATACGAAGATCATTATGCACTGTGTGCTTCGCCTGAGCGGTATATTAAAAAAGAAAAGGATAGGTTAATTTCGCAACCAATAAAAGGGACAGCAAAAAGAGCTAATAATTTAGAAGAAGATAATGCGTTGTCAAAAGAGTTAGCAATTAATGAAAAAGAACGTTCAGAAAACATAATGATCGTTGATCTAGTGCGTAATGACTTATCTAAAACAGCACAAAAAGGAACGGTAGCAGTAGAAGAGTTATGTAAAGTATATTCCTTTAAACAAGTGCACCAGATGATTTCTACAGTTACAAGTAAAATACACCATTCACATAGTCCGGTAGATGTTTTAAAAACAACTTTTCCGATGGGGAGCATGACTGGAGCACCAAAGGTTTCGGCAATGCAAATAATTGAAGATTTAGAAGTTTCTAAAAGAGGTTTGTATAGTGGCGCAATTGGGTATTTTACGCCAGAAGGTAATTTTGATTTTAATGTAGTTATACGTAGCATTCTTTATAATGCCGATAAAAAATATGTTTCCTTTTCAGTAGGTAGTGCTATTACCGCCAAATCTAATATAGATAGTGAATATGAGGAGTGTTTACTGAAAGCCAAAGCAATGCGTCAGGTGTTAGAATCTTAATTATTTTATAAGTTTTTGTTTGTGTAATTAAACAATTACTTTCTTATTAAATTGAATCAAGAGTATTTGTTAACTCGTTATCTTTGTAGGTAAATGCAATCTCTTTTTAACGAACATATACAAGAACAATTTTCTACCTTTAATAACAACCAAATAGGCGTTGCTATTAGTGGAGGGGTAGATAGTGTTGTTTTAGCATATTTGCTAAAACAATGTAATGTTGCAATTACGTTATTACATTGTAATTTTCAATTAAGAGGAGAAGATAGTACAGGCGATCAAATTTTTGTAAAACAGTTAGCTAAAGAGTGGAATATTCCTTTTTTAACAATAGACTTTGATACAAAATTATATAGTCAAGAAAATAAAACATCTATTCAAATAGCAGCACGTGAACTTAGGTATAATTGGTTTACAAAAATGGCAGCAAAACATAATTTAAAAGCTGTAGTTACTGCGCATCATGCCGATGATAATTTAGAAACTATTCTTATAAATTTATCAAGAGGAACAGGTTTAGAGGGGATTACTGGTATTCCAAAAATTAATGGACTGTTTATGCGCCCATTGTTGCCATTCTCTAAAGAAGAAATTTTACTTTTTGCGAAAGCAGAAAATATAAAATGGAGAGAAGATATTAGTAATACAGATACTAAATATCTGCGCAATAAAATTAGACATCATATAATACCAGAATATAAACAAATACAACCTCAATTACTACAGAACGTAAATAAAACTATTAAGTTTTTAGAGCAAAGTCAAGCATTAGTTACTACTTACGTGGAAGAAAAAAAAGAAGTTTTTTTAGAGGAAGATTTAAATATCAATGGGTTTAAGCTTAAGATTGAAAAATTAAATAAAGAAGCTCATTTAGATATTGTTTTGTTTGAAACATTAAAACCGTATGGTTTTTCTGCATGGGCAGATATTAAGACTTTATTACTAGCACAATCGGGTAAAAAAATACAATCGGCAACACATACGTTGTTAAAAGATCGAGAATATATTTTACTTTATAAGCATACGAATGCTATAGAAGAGCAAACATATGTAATTAATGAAAGCGATAGTGTAGTGTTAATTAATGAAGGAAAAATTAATTTAGAAACCAATTTAGATAAAGAGAATTCTAGGTTAAATGTAAATGTAGATAAGTCTTTGTTGCAGTTTCCTTTAGTTGTAAGGAAGTGGCGTAAAGGCGACTATTTTTATCCGGCAGGAATGCAAGGTAAAAAGAAGCTTAGTAAATATTTTAAGGACGAAAAATTATCAATTCCTGAAAAAGAAAATATTTGGCTTTTATGCTCAAATAATGAAATTGTTTGGGTAATAGGAAAACGAGCAGATAGACGTTTTCTAATAAATAAAACAACAACTAACAGTATAAATATAACCTATGAAATTAGTAAGTAAGTCGCTAAGTTTTTTATTGCTATTACTAGCAAGTGTTTTTAGTTTACAAGCACAAATTGCTGACCCTGCTCAATGGACTACAGCGGTAAATAAAGTTGATGAAAATAATTTTGAGATTGTTTTTAATGCTGAAATAGAAAAAGGTTGGCATTTATATAGCCAAAATATAGAAGGTAACGAGGGGCCTATACCAACGGAGTTTAATTTTATTGCAGATGGTTTAACTAAAGTAGGGGCTACCTCAGAAGAAGAAGGGCATGAGGGTTTTGATAAAACCTTTGAAATGAACATAAAATACTTTGAAGACAAAGCTTCGTTTATACAAAAAGTAGTAATTAATGAAGCTTTTGTAGATCCGGTAAAGGCTACTGTGTTTTTTATGGTTTGTGATGATGAGCGTTGTTTACCACCAGAAGAAAAGGAATTTCAAGTTTATTTAAAAGGAGGTTCTAATAGCACAGCTTTAGCTACTGCAGAAGTATCTGGGTCTGATAAAGATTTATTTAAGCAGTTAGAATTACCATTGAAAAACACAGATGACTTTGTTATTTCATCTACAAAAAAGAAGACTTTATGGAAGTTGTTCTTTTTAGGTTTTTTAGGAGGTTTTATAGCATTGTTAACACCTTGTGTTTTTCCAATGATTCCTTTAACAGTTTCATTCTTTTCGCACAGTTCAGGCAGTTCAAAACAAGGAATAGTTAAAGCCTTATTATATGGGTTCTTTATCTTTTTGGTATATATATTAGTAAGTGTGCCGTTCCATATTTTAGATTCTGCTAACCCTGATATGCTTAATAATGTATCTACAAATACATGGTTAAATGTAGTTTTCTTTGTGGTGTTTGTATTCTTTGCAATTTCATTTTTTGGATATTTCGAAATTACATTACCATCAAAATGGAGTAATGCTATGGACTCTAAAGCAACCCAAATGGGTGGTTTTATTGGTGTATTCTTTATGGCATTAACTTTAGCATTAGTTTCATTTTCGTGTACGGGTCCAATACTGGGTTCTTTATTAGGAGGGTCTTTAACCAATGATGGAGGAGCTATACAGTTAACTTATGGTTTAGCAGGTTTCGGTTTAGCATTAGCGTTACCATTTGCATTCTTTGCTTTGTTTCCTAACTTATTAAAAAAACTACCTAAAAGTGGTGGATGGATGACAACGGTAAAAGTTATTCTAGGGTTTATAGAATTAGCATTTGCACTTAAGTTTTTATCGAATGCAGATTTAGTAGAACATTGGGGATTACTAAAAAGAGAAATTTTTGTAGGAATATGGATTGTTATATTCTTAGGTCTAGCAGCATATCTATTTGGTTTATTCCGTTTTCCTCACGATGCTCCAAATACTAAAATTACCAATACAAGAAAAGTGCTAGCAGTATTAGCTTTAGCTTTTACAGCATATTTAATACCTGGAGTATTACCAAGTAAAACACCAAATTTAAAATTATTAAGCGGTTTTCCTCCTCCAACTTTTTATAGTATCTATAACAATGATAGCCAAGCGCACCAAGCAGGAGATAATGTTTTTACTAATTTTAATGAAGGTTTAAAGGCTGCAAAAGAATTAAATAAACCAATATTATTAGATTTTACAGGATGGGCATGTGTTAATTGCCGTAAAATGGAAGAACAAGTTTGGGCAGTGCCTGCGGTTAAAGAGATATTAGATAACGATGTTATATTAATATCATTATATGTTGATGATAGAAAAGAGTTGCCTAAAGAAGAACAATTTGTTTATAAATATCCTAATTCTACTAAGTCTAAAAAGATTAAGACTATAGGAGATAAGTGGGCTGCTTTTCAAACAATAAATTTTAAAAATAATTCGCAACCATATTATGTGTTGATGGATTCAAATTATAATCTATTGCAAACGCCTATAGGTTACACGCCAAGTGAACCTGTTTACAGAAAATGGCTTGAAGAAGGTTTAGCAGTGTTTAATAAGTAAAAAAATCATAAAACAAAAAACGACTAAATCATAAGTATTAAGTCGTTTTTTATTTTATTGAATAATTAGTAATTATTTTAAGTAAAGAGATTAAATATTAATAGGTTTACTAAAAGTGTTAAATGGATTTATGTTTGAATTAAAAAGTTTATTTTCGTAATAAATAAATAGCTCTGCATTTATTTTTAATAACTGTTATTTTAAAGCCTTTAACTCGTTTTTTGACAATTTAAAAATATTTACACATCGAAAACGTTTTAGTTTTTGTAGTAATTAGGTTATTTGTAGCATTTAAAATACTTTTGAGTAGATGGCTAAAAACATAAAGAAAATAGGGGTATTAACATCGGGTGGAGATTCACCAGGTATGAATGCTGCTATAAGAGCTGTTGTACGTGCATGTACACACTATAATATAGAGTGTATGGGTATTTACGAAGGGTATAGTGGTTTAATTGATAACAATTTTATTGAATTAGATGCTCGTTCCGTTGCGAATATAATTAACAAGGGAGGTACTTTTTTAAGAACAGCACGTTGTAAAGAATTTCTTGAAAAAGAAGGAAGACAAATAGCTTATGATAACTTAAAAGCAGCAGGTGTAGATGCATTAGTTGTTATAGGTGGAGACGGAAGTTTTAAAGGAGCATTAGAATTTAATGCAGAATTTAAGTTTCCTGTTGTTGGGGTTCCAGGAACTATTGATAATGATATTGAAGGAACTGATTTTACAATAGGTTATGATACGGCTTTAAACACCGTTGTAGAGGCTGTAGATAAAATTAGAGATACTGCTAGTTCTCATAATAGACTATTTTTAGTTGAGGTTATGGGGCGCGATGCAGGAGATATTGCACTAAGTGCAGGTATTGGAGCAGGAGCAGAAGAAATATTGGTTCCTGAGCGTAAAGATTTGGGAATCGAAAGATTAATGAATTCTTTAGTACATAGTGAGAAAGCAGGTAAAACTTCAAGTATCGTTATTGTTGCAGAAGGAAAAACAGGTATGAATGTATTAGAAATGCGTGAGTACTTAAATGAACACAAGCCAGAATATGATGTACGTGTATCTGTAATTGGTCATATGCAACGCGGCGGAAGCCCAACATGTGCCGACCGAGTACTAGCAAGTAGATTAGGTATTGGAGCAGTAGATGCTTTAATGGATGGTTTAACAAATGTTATGTTAGGGGTTCAAAAAAATGATGTAGTTACGGTTGAACTTGATCGTGTACTTCAGAAAAATAAGAGTATAGAAAAAGAATTGTTGCGTGTAGCACACATTTCTTCATTATAGAGTTTAGGATTAATAAATAAATAAAAATTAAAATATGAGTACTTTAAAACTAGGGATAAACGGTTTTGGACGTATTGGTAGAATTGCATTTCGTGTAGCTGCTAAACGTGATAACGTAGAGATTGTAGCGATTAATGACCTTCTTGATGTTGAGCATTTAGCATATATGTTAAAGTATGATTCAGTACACGGACGATTTGATGGTACTGTAGATGTGAAAGATGGAGCTTTAATTGTAAATGGAAAAACAATTCGTATTACAGCTGAACGTAACCCTGAAGATTTAAAGTGGGATGCTGTTGGAGTTGATGTAGTTTTAGACTGTACTGGTATTTTTACAACTTTAGATAAAGCACAAGCGCACATTAAAGCAGGAGCTAAGAAAGTTGCAATTTCTGCACCTTCAGCTGATGCTCCAATGTTTGTAATGGGAGTAAATGATGATAAATTAACAGCATCTGATGTTATTGTTTCTAATGCTTCTTGTACAACTAACTGTTTAGCACCTATTGCTAAAGTTATTGAAGATAACTTTGGAATTGCAGAAGGTTTAATGACAACTGTTCACGCTGGTACAGCTACACAATCTGTAGTAGATGCACCATCTAAGAAAGACTGGAGAGGTGGTCGTGCAGCTTTAAATAACATTATTCCTTCATCTACAGGAGCTGCAAAAGCGGTAGGTAAAGTAATTCCTGAATTAAATGGAATGTTAACAGGTATGGCTTTCCGTGTACCAACGGCAGATGTTTCTGTAGTAGATTTAACAGTGAAAACTAAAAAGCCTGCAACTTATGAAGACATCAAAGCAGCTATGAAAACAGCAGCAGATGGACCAATGAAAGGTGTATTACAATATACAGAAGAGTCTTTAGTATCTCAAGATTTTATTGGTGAGAGCCATACATCAACTTTTGATGCTGGAGCAGGTATTGCTTTAAATGACAACTTCTTTAAAGTAATTTCTTGGTATGATAATGAGTTTGGATACTCAACTAAATTAATTGACTTAGCTACCAAAATTGGTAACCTTTAATCAATAAATCAAAACCCTATGTATCTTGTTTACATAGGGTTTTTGTTTTTAGTAGCTTTTATTAAGTTTAGTTTGTTTTGTGTAATTTTTAAAAATAGTACATATGATTTTAATAGCAGATGGAGGTTCAACCAAGTGCGATTGGATTGTTTTAGATGATAAAGGAGAGAGAGTTATTGAAACTCGGACTGAAGGCCTTAATCCAGCTGTTTTTGAAGAATCAGTATTAATAACTAGATTACATGCAAATGAAGATTTAAAAGCAAATAAATTGCTTATAGAAAGCGTACATTTTTATGGTGCAGGTTGTGGTACTCCTGGACCAACAAAAATATTAGAAGATATACTTCAAGATTATTTTCCGGAAGCTGAAATTTTAGTGAAAGAAGATATGGTTGCAGCAGTTTTTGCAGCAACAACAGAACCTGGTATTGTTTGTATTTTAGGTACAGGCTCTAATAGTTGTTACTATGACGGAGACAATATTCATATGGAAGTAGAATCACTTGGGTATGTGTTAATGGATGAAGCTAGTGGTAATTACTTCGGAAAAAGATTATTACGAGATTATTACTATAAGCGTATGCCTAATACCATAGCTCAAGAATTTGAAAAACGTTACGATCTAGATCCAGATTCTATTAAAGAAAATGTTTACCGTAGTGATAACCCAAATACTTATTTAGCAAAATTTGCTGAATTCATTTTTACGAGCGAAGAGCGTAATGGATATTTTTATTTATTAATTACGGAAGGAATTAAAAAGTTCGTAGAAAACAGAGTAATGTGCTTTCCAGAGGCGCAAAACGTTCCAATACACTTTATTGGATCTATAGCTCATTTTAGTCAAGATATTATTAAAGATGCATTGTTACCTTACCATTTAACTATGGGAAATATTGTAAGAAGGCCTATTGATGGTATTATTGAATATTATAAAAATAAAATAAACCCAAGAAAATTTTAGGGTAAACAACCTTTACATAGATTGTTTTGATATTACATTTTTTACACATGCATAATTAGGTACAACCATTAATTTGTTGTTGTTCTATTAAAAATAAGAGGTTAAAAGGCTAGACTACTACTACTAGCCGTAAGTTATAGGTGTTTTTTTGATTGTAATATTGAACTTAATTTTAGCGATACCTGTTTTTTATTGTAAAGCCATCTTTGTTTTTTAATAAAAAGAAATTATAGGTAGTTATTTATCTTTAATTTTAAGAATTGTTTATAGTTCTGTTTTTTATACAGAATAATTCCTGCTAGAAAACGAATAAACTAGATAACGACAAATAATGTATTTAATCCTATTTTTTGTTTTTTTTCAATCTTCTGTGCGATAAAATTAAAAATTTTTTCGTTGTAACAACATTTGTTTAATTATCTATATATCAGTTAATTGACATATGTTTTGTATTTTTATATGCTCAAATGTTAAATAATCAACAATTATTAAGATGGGTAATAG
>CAZJGP010000213.1:0-6657 GCA_964545595.1 uncultured Flavobacteriaceae bacterium
CGCCAGTATCGTTAAAAGACTTATATAAATAATATTCTCTAATATTTTTATGTTCCGTTTTCCATGACAATAAAATACTTCTAGATTCTCTGTTTACTACTCCGTTAAATTTTGTTATTAAGTTTTTAAATAGCCCTTCCGAAACTTCTACCTCTACTGGGGTAGTAGGCGCACTTTCTAAACCCGATATATCTTTTGCTATAACTACATACCTGTAATTAGTATTTGCTAGTAACTGTTCATCAGTATAACTTAAAATGTCTTTTTCTAACGCTACTACTTTTTCCCATTGTTCGTTTCCATTTATACTTTTGTATATAATATGTTGTACTACATCGGTGCTAGAACTTGGTACCCATTCTAAATAAAACTTTTGATCCTCTAAATTATACTTTGTTATTACCGCTGGTGATGGTGCAAATAAATCGGGTTTATCCAATGTTAATACATCTGAAAATTTTGACGCGTTATACCGTTGATCTTCTGCTAAAATTTTATAATATATTTTTTTATTTAAATTTTTCACCTCTATAGTATCTGTAAAATAAACATTTCGTGATGGTTTTTTAGTTACCTCAAAATATTCTGTTTTTGGATTGTTAGATCTGAATACTCTATACCCCCCTAAGTCTTTTTCTTTATTTTTTTCCCAATTTAATTTTACAACACCAGTAGTGTCTATAATTCCTGTTAACCCTATTGGTGGTTTAGGTGGTATAGAGTCTACCGGTTGTACAATAGCTGAGTGCGATGGTCTTTTATCTCCGTTTTTACCTATAGCTACTATTTTAAAATAGTTTATTCTCTTTAATTTATTATATGTTATTTCGCGTTTTGTAGGCTCTATACTATCAATGACTGTCGTAAAACCATTATAGTCCGTATTACTTCTTTGTAATTGAAAACCTTTTATTAGTTTATTATCTTCTTTTTTAAACTCCCATTGTAAAACTACAGTATCATCGCTAGTTATTCGTTTTTTTGTGATTTGAGGTACTACTTTTAGTGTTTCCTTTGCTTGACCACTTACTGATTCCGACACAGGACCTGATTCTCCAAAAGATGTATTACCTTTTATACGGTAATAATAAGTTTTATCATTTGTAATAGAATCGGTAAATGATAAGGATATTGGTTTATTAGGTTTTAGCTTTTCTGCATTAAAAATAGGATACTTGTTTGCTTTTTTAAAATTAACACCATCTTCAGAACGTTCAACATTGTAGCTTGTGTAAATGTTTTTTAGTAAACCGTAATCCCAATTAATATCTACATGGTTTTCTTTAAAAAATGCTAAAGGTTCTTTTGGTGTTGGCAAAGGCCTATAAAAATCAACTCCAGTAAAAACACTCGTTTCTTTTACTACTGGCTTACCATCTGAACTAGCAATCCATAATTTATACAAATATTTTTCTCCTGGTCGTACATCTAAATCTTCGTAACCCCAACCTGCTAATTTTGAAGCACTATAGCTTTGCTCTGAAGCCAACAATGCAAAAACAAAACGCTGCTGTAGTTCTTCATTTACTGCCATTATACTTGCCACAGGATCTAAATTACCTGACTGAAAAGATTCTCCATATAAAGCTTGTGCTATAACTGCTGCATTATCATCTGTTTCAAAAGGAATTTTCCAATCTTCAATTGGAGCAGGTAAAAAAGGTTGATTATTATTTAAAATAACCTTTTGTAAAGGTAATACTGGTTTTCCGTTTCTAGAAATTAAGGTTCGTTCTAAAAAGTAACCATTTTCATTACCTTGTTTCCATAAAAGAGCATCATTAGATGCCCAACGTAATAGTATTTTTTCTGGTTTAGGTTCAACTATTAATTTTATTTCTTTTGATATTACTGATTGACTTAAACCAACAAATGGCATCAAATAGAAACAACTTATAAGAAAAAAAACAAATACTCTCATTTTATTCATTTTCATATTTTAATACTTTATTAGTATACTTAAATTCATATACCCCACCTGGTAATGTATAACTACTTGTTGACTTATAAGTTCCTGGTTCTAGTATTGCAAACCTACTGTCTAAAATATTTATATATTTAGCAAAGTATGCTTCGCTTTCATTTTTATAAAACTCACTAGTAAAATAATTTCGTGCTGATAAATAATCTTCTCTATACTTGAAAACTATATCGTATAAAAAAGGAAATCTCGTATGTAAGTATGAACTTGTAGGGTTGTTATATAGGTAATCTTCATAATAACTATACACTCCTAAATTATATAATTCGGGTTCATCAAACTTAATATCTTGATATTCATACACTAAATCTTTTATTGTTTTTTTAAAATAATTATCATCTAATATAACAGGTGCTGTTATTAATGGAGTATTACCTGAATATTGAGTTCCTATTAAATCTACTATTCCAAATGGCTCATGACTTACATGGTCTAAATGCAAATAATGCGTATCAAAAGCCACAATTTCGGTGTGCGATGCCGTTAAATCTAAATCTCTTATTTTATCTTTAAAACGTTCGTATGTACTACTATTAAAATTATAATCTAATAATGATTTGGATTCTCCAGTTTTTATAATTCTATTAGCTGTATTACTGTTTATTGTTGCTGTAGCATTTGTACTTCCATCATTTTGCTCTCCTGAAATATCTGTAAACCAATCATCTTCATTTTCTGTTTGTTCTTTGTCAAATACAATTTCTTCTGGGTCAATTTGAACATAATCTTCAATAAGATCCGTATTTGGAAATACCATAACATCAAACTTATATGCTGTATTGGTTTTTGTTTCTGGTAAATTATAATACAATCTTCGCTTACTAGAATCATAGCTTAGATCCGTTCTTAAAATTTCTCCTATATTCGACGTTAATTGAGATTTATATATAAAATTAGGATCAAATAAATACTCTTGATTTTTATCTAATTGTACATAACCTTGATCGTATTCTTCTGGAAAAAAATATTGTTGATCTTTTACAGGGTACATATATTCTACATTTTCTATGGGAATATAATCTGGTGCTTTACTTGTTGTAAAACTTACTTCCATAGCTTCATTAACTGCTACCCCGTCAATTAATAGAGGCTTCCAAACATTATCAACTTTTTCTTCAAATGTTACTTTAACTTTTATAGTTACTTCTTTTTCTGATGGCAATAATTCAGTTTTCAAATCATAACTAAGGTTAGTTTTATCATCATTCCAAACCAAATCAATATCTATATCTACATTATCACTTATTAGTCTTGCCTCTTCTAATTTTATTTTATAGTTATGTACTCCATCATACTCCTCTATTTGAACCTCTCTATCTACTGCATAATTAAAGGCGATACTAGGTACACTAAAAACATCTATATTAATATCTTTATCTGCCGGAGTTATATCCGAAATTATTGGAACGTCTAAACCTTCGTTTGCATCTCTTTGTATAACACATTCTTCACCATAATCAATTTTTAAGCGCATACGCCCACTAACTAATCCTCCTAAAACACTATAATAAGCTCCCACATAACCTTCAAAATAAGATGGATTCGGAAATTGACCACGAAGTAGTGCTGCAACCCCTGCTTCTAGTATTTTAAACGATTTTTTAGCCCCAAACAATTTTACTTTTACACCAAACTCACCATATAAATAAGCATAAACTTGCCCCAATGAGTACCAACCATTATTACCCAATGGACCTGATCGACCTACACAAGTTGCTCCTGGATATTCTCTATGCATTACATCAAAACCTATTCCTGCATCAATAAATGCATAAAAAATAGCTGCTTTAAAATCTTTTCGGTATTCAAAGCCTAAACCAAAAGCAAAACCTCTTCCTTCTGTTAAATCTGTTGTTTTTCTGTTATTATTTAAAACATGATTTCCTAAAATTTGTACTACCCTATAATGAGGCTTTAACTGTGTTGGCATAACACTACCTGTCATAAAATATCCATTTACAGTAAAAGTTTCTGGCCCTACTGTAAACGCTAAGCTTATTGGAGTCTCTGGAGTACCAACATGTAAATACCATTTATCAGGGCCTGTATGAATAACCGCTCTACCTGCCAATGTATTTGATAGGTTTTCTTTATCTGATGCCCCTTGTAATTGATTTAAATCTACATAAACTTCAAACTCTCCATGAAATGTATCCTTCGTAAAATCTTTTTCTATACCTACATATACTCCTATATTACCTGCTGCGGCAATTTCTCCTTTTGGTATTGCTTCTTTAGATATTTGAAGGTAGTTACCACTCTGAGCCAACTCCTCAATTCTATCTTTATTTGATTCTATAAAACGATCTATTTTGTCTCCTACTTCTTTTAATTGTCCTTTATTATTACCACTAGATCCTGAACCTCCTTTTCCATCAAGCATTAATGAACCATCACCTGTAAATCCGATCTTATTTAAACCTCCATTCCTGTTAAAGTCCATTTCTAAAAACGCTTTTCCTTGAAAAGCTTTTGACTTTGTTGCTATCTCAATACCTGCTTTTAAACTTAATCCATTTTCGATATAAGGTATATATGTTGATTCTGATGGTGTCCAGTCACTATTTGTTGATGTTTTTTTCATGGCATAACTTAAACCACCTACAAATTTCTTTATTAATAATTTACTATCACCTCCTTCTGATTTATCTGACCAAGCATCTACAAACCAATGTCTAAAATCTTTATTACCAAACATTGCTTTAGCATTAGTACGTAATTTTATTTTAGTTATATCAACTATCAAATCTCCTTTAAAACCATCGCCATATATTGGGTCATCTTTCATTACTTCTAGACCTCCAGCTATTTTCACACCACTTCGTTCAATATCTATGTTAACAGCATCTAAATTAACATTATCAAACTTCCAAGTTTGTATATTATCTTGATCTTCTACATTCCCTAAAACTGCTAAACGAGTGTTTGCATTAGAACCTTTATCATCAAAATTTATAGTTAAATCGAACCCTAATCCCACTTTAGTTTCTGTTGGTGTTAATAATTTTACATTATCAATATTTATTGGAAAGTTAAAGACATCATTATTTCCTGAATATTCAAATTTCGCTGCCTTAATTAAAGGCAATCCTGGTTCTGTGTTTATTTGAAGTTCTTCAAAAATAACCCCAGGCATATGAAAATCTGCTTTTTGAGATTGTTGTTGTTCTATAGTCGGTATTTCATTATCTTCAATAGGAACAAGTGTTTCTTCTGGATTTTCTTGACCTACATTTGCCTTTATAGTTAAGCTACCTGTTAAATTTGCTGAAGGATATATATTATCATCTGTAACTTTTATTGCAACACTAGAATTCGATTGTAAATTCATTTCTGCTAAAAAAACAGGAACATTTACTTTATCTTCTGTGATTACTCTTAATCCATATTCCCTTGGCGCAACCCAACCTTCATAACGCATAGATTTATCCATTATAGGAACTTGCAATGAACCAGATAATGCTCCACCTTTCAATCTGTTTACTTCTAATTTTATTTCTAATGAATCAATACTAAAAGGCCATTTACCAGCTGAACCTTCGTCTCTAGTTAGAATGTCAGAACCATAAAAATTACCTGTTATACCATTACTATCTAATATTAAATTTGTTGCTCCAAATTTTGTTCTTTGTGAGCCATTTTTTTTAATAGATTTAGGTAAAGTCATTTCTATATTTTCTGCATAAACTCCTCGCCATAAAGATTCATTGCCTTCTATTAAATAACGATTATAAACCTCTGGAAAAACGACATTATCGGAATTCCTAGTATCACTCAAATCTAACACCGCATTTTCAATATTAAACCCCCATCCTTTAAAACCTACTACCTCAAATGCAGGCAAGCTAATTTCGGCTAATAAATCATTCCAACCACTCGCTTTTACACTAAAACTTGTTCCTACATAACATTTTTCATCTAATACATTAGTTGACTTTTGCGTTGTTTCATCTGTAATAAACTGATCTTCATTAGTGTTCCCACACAAATAGTTCCCTTCTGCATCTATAGGTAATAATACATTTCTAGAAACCCTTAAGTCTGCCTCTAAACTAATTTCTTTTAACCCATTACAATTAACTATTACATATGAACTATCTCCAAAATCTCCTGTTTTCAAGTCTGAACTTCCTTTCAAAGTTAATAACCAATTATCAGCATTAAATGGGATTGGCTGATCTCCTAATAAAACCAACTTTGTATCTCCTAAAAAGGCTCCATTATGAGAAAATTTAACTCCTTCTGCCCCAAAAAATAAATCTGTATTTCCTTGTGGAATATTTAATTTAGCAAATACGTTTATTTCAGTATAATTAGGATGTATTCTTGCTTCTGTAATTGCTAAAGTTAACAAATTATTACCTGTAGAATCTGTTTTTTGATAACCTATAGGTAGCTCTATCAGCTTATCTCCCGAAATAACATCTACATATTTTTTTAATTCTTTTAACTCTTTAAATATCTTTTCAAATTTATTTTTTAAACTATCTACTTTAGGTATTTCAGGAAAGTTTTCTTCAATAAAAAATTCATTAAATTCAGGCTTCTTGTTATCAAAAGAATAGTTAAAATCTTTATAACTTAATGTTTTATCTATTTTAGGGAATAACTTATATTCTTTATTTATTACCTCAGATAATTTCTTTGACTTTTCTACAGTAGCCTCTTTGTAAATA
>CAZJGP010000214.1:0-18719 GCA_964545595.1 uncultured Flavobacteriaceae bacterium
GTAAGTTACCTTTGTTAAAAAACATTCATGCAATTACAGAACATCCCTAATATCAAAAACTTAGATGCAAACAACTTTTTTCTACTTGCGGGACCATGTGCCATTGAAGGAGAAGATATGGCTTTAAGAATTGCGGAAAAAGTAGTTAAAATTACTTCGGATTTACAAATACCTTATGTATTTAAAGGTTCTTTTAAGAAAGCAAACCGAAGTAGAATAGACAGTTTTACAGGAATTGGAGATGAAAAGGCATTAAAAATTCTTCGTAAAGTATCCGAAACTTTTAATGTACCTACGGTTACTGATATACATACCAGTGAAGATGCTGCTAAGGCGGCAGAATATGTTGATATTTTACAAATACCTGCTTTTTTAGTTAGACAAACCGATTTAGTTGTTGCTGCTGCAAATACAGGAAAAACGGTAAACTTAAAAAAAGGACAATTCATGAGTCCGGAAGCTATGCAACATGCTGTTAAAAAAGTATTAGATAGCGGAAATGATAATGCAATGATTACCGATCGAGGAACCATGTTTGGTTATCAAGATATGGTTGTAGATTTTAGAGGAATACCAACAATGAAACAATATGCAACTACTGTTTTAGATGTTACACACTCTTTACAACAACCTAATCAATCTAGCGGAGTTACAGGAGGTAGACCCGATATGATTGAAACCATTGCTAGAGCAGGAATTGTTACTGGTGTTGATGGGTTATTTATTGAAACTCATTTTGATCCAGCTAATGCAAAGAGTGATGGCGCTAATATGTTGCATTTAAATTATCTAGAAAAATTACTGAGTAATTTAGTTGCTATAAGGCAAACCGTTAATAAACTATAATATGGTTATAGAAAAATATAAAAAAAGGCTAATTAGATAATTAGTCTTTTTTTATTTACTAAAGTTTTAAGAAAGCGTGTAAAAAATATTTCGACTTAAAGTACATATAATTTATAGTAATGATACACATCTTTAATCAAGAAACGACTAAAGCTCAATTATTAATTGGAGATACAGAATTATTAGAAAAAATATCTAATAAACCTAAATTAGAGTTTTTTACTTTCATCCGTTCTCAAGAAACGGATGTTAATTTTAAAATAGACAATACTCCTTACCAACTAGCTCCTAATGAAGTAGCTTCATTAACCCCAAATCAAAAATTTGAATTTATAGATGGTGAAAATATAATTGTATATCAATTTAATAGTGAATTCTACTGTATCAAAGATCACGATAAAGAAGTTAATTGTATGGGGGTTTTATTTTTAGCATCTACAGTAGTTCCTATATTCAAATTAAACAATGAAGAAGTTAATAAGTATGATTTTCTGCATGATGATATTACCCAAGAGTTTTTAAACCAAGATTCTATACAAGCTGAAATGTTACAATTACTAATTAAAAATTTTATTATAAAAAGTACACGTTTATTAAAAAAACAAAACATTAATACTAGCTTACCAAAACAAGATTTATTAAAGAAATATAACATGTTAGTAGATCAACATTTTATAAACGAAAAGCAAGTATCTTTTTATGCTGAAAAACTTTTTAAATCTCCAAAAACACTTTCTAATCAGTTTAATAAACTAAACACAAACCCTTTACTAATAATTCATGATCGAATTATTTTAGAAACCAAACGTTTATTACAGTATTCAGATCTTTCATTTAAAGAAATTGCTTTTAAATTGGGATATAATGACCCTTCTGGTTTAAGTAGATTGTTTAAAAAACAAACAAAATCATCTCCTTCTGATTTCAGGAAAAATTACAAAAATATTTAAAAAAGGAATAATTGACATGTTCTTAGGAAATAACGACAGATAGGTAAATATAAATACATCGACCTAATAACTATAAACAAATTATTTAATTTAAAATTAAAACCATGAAAAAGGTATTAAACACATTAGTAGTATTTTTTGCATTAACTGCAGCAGCTTTTGCTCAAGACGTTAAAACTGTAACTTTAGAGCAAACTAAAGGTGAGTTCACAGTAAAAGAATTAAAATTATCAGAAGGTACTTACGTATTCAACATCGCTAACGTTGGTGTAGATCACGAAGTAGGTTTTGTATTAGCTCCAGAAGGTAAAACAGATGCTGCTCACCATATCAAAGAAGCATATGTTAAGAAAGCAGTAGCTACAGGTACAACAGGTTCTACTAAAGAAGTTGCTTTATCTAAAGGTACCTACACTTACTTTTGCCCATTAAATCCAACACCTCAATACAAATTGATCGTTGAGTAATTAATTCAAAAATAGTAGCAACTAATCAAAAAAAGGGATTTACATAATGTAAATCCCTTTTTTTATTCTTTAAAAGATCTAGTTAATCTTTAATTATATTCTTTACAACCTCTATTGCTTTTTCGTATTCATTTTCATGAACATAAACTTCTTGCATTGCCGGAGACATGGTTCCGAAACCAGCTAACCTACCAGACTCATTATTATCTTTAATAACAGGCTCTACTCCTATTTCGTTTAATGATTGTTTTATTTGTTGTGTAATAAAAATATTACCTGAATATATTTGTTTGTAATTAGAGTCAGACATACGTTACCTTTTTTAATTAAAAAATTCTATAAGCATTAATTAAATAACACTTATAGAATTTAAAAATTACAAAATATTTATTGCTTATTTATCTAAATCTGGTTGCAATTGAATCAAATCAATTTGTCTATCATGGTAACCTAATAAATATAGCACCCCATCTAAACCAATACTAGATATAGAACTTTGTGCATTATCTTTCACTTTAGGTTTAGCATGAAATGCAATACCTAAACCTGCAAGGTTTAACATTGGTAAATCATTTGCTCCATCTCCTACAGCAATGGTTTGATCTATTGATATACCCTCTTTAGCTGCTATTTCTTTTAAGAATTCAGCTTTCTTTTGACCATCTACAATTTCACCAATATAACCACCTGTTAAGGCACCATCTTTAATTTCTAATTGGTTAGCATGTACGTAATCAATACCTAATTCTTTTTGTAAATAATGACCAAAATAAGTAAAACCACCTGATAAAATTGCAGTCTTATAACCGTAACTTTTTAAAGTATTTATAAGTCTTCTAGCTCCTTTAGTTATAGGTAAATTAACTGCTACATTTTGTAACACTTCTTCACTTAAACCTTCTAATAAAGCCATTCTTCTTTTGAAGCTTTCATTAAAAGCTATTTCACCTTGCATTGCAGATTCTGTAATGGCTTTAACTTGCTCTCCTACTCCTGCTAGTTCTGCTAACTCATCAATAACTTCTGTCTGAATTAACGTAGAATCCATATCAAAACAAACTAAACGTCTATTTCTTCTGTAAATATTATCCTCTTGAAAAGCTATATCAACATCTAATTCCTTAGAAATTTTCATAAACCTTTCTGTAAATTCTGCTTTATCGTCTATATGCCCTCTAACAGATAATTCAATAGAAGATCTCGGATATTCTTCTTCTTCTATAAGAGATAACCTACCTGTCAATCTTTTAATAGAATCTATATTTAATTCCTTTTCAGAAATTACTTTTGTTACTGCAGAAATTTGTTCTGCTGAAAGCTTTTCTCCTAAAAGGGTAATTATATAACGATCTTTTCCTTGTAAACCAACCCAGTTTTCATAGTCATCAGAAGGAATTGGTCTAAATTTAGCTTTAACACCTAATTCATATGCTTTAAAAAGTAATTCTTTTAAAACAGCAGCTGATTTTGAACCTGATTCTATTTCGAATAAAATACCTAACGATAAAGTATCATGTATGTTAGCTTGACCAATATCTAAAACTTTAGCATCATATTGAGCCAAAACATCTGTTAAGGCAGAAGTTAATCCAGGTTTATCTTGTCCGGAAATATTTAAAAGGAGAATTTCTTTACTCATAGCTATTTGCTCAATAAAGGTAAATTAGTTATTGTATTTATTTAATTTTTAATGTAGAAAAACTTATTAGGTCTTTAAGAGTTCGCAATTAATTCTGCTATATCTAAAACTTCTACATCTGCTTCTTTTTCTTTATTCTTAACACCATCAGTTAACATGGTATTACAGTAAGGGCAACCAGTAGCAATAATATCTGGCTTAGTACCTAAAGCATCTTCTGTTCTAAGTATATTAATGTCTTTAGTTCCATTTTCAGGTTCTTTAAACATTTGCGCACCACCAGCACCACAACATAAAGCAGTTTGTTTGTTTCGCTTCATTTCAATAATATTAGCATTAGTATTTGCTAATACATTTCGTGGAGCATTATATTCATTATTGGATCTTCCTAAATAACAAGGATCATGAAAAGTAATACGTTTTCCTTTATAGGTTTTTCCTTCTACTTTAAGTCGACCTTCTTTTACCAATTCATCAATAAATTGTGTATGGTGTAATACTTCGTATTTACCTCCTAATCCTGGGTATTCATTCTTTAAACAATTAAATGAATGTGGATCACAAGTTACTATACGCTTAACTTCGTAAGCGTTTAAAACTTCAATATTAGTAACTGCTTGCATTTGGAATAGAAATTCATTTCCTGCACGCTTTGCTATATCACCTGTACAACTTTCTTCAGTTCCTAAAACTGCAAAATCAACTTTTGCTTTATTTAGTATTTTTACAAATGCACGTGATATTTTTTTTGCTCTATCATCAAAACTTCCTGCAGAACCTACCCAAAATAATATTTCTGGTTTCTTATCTGCAGCAAAGCAATCAGCCATAACTGGCACTTTCAATTCTGTACTCATAATAATGGATATTTAGTTAAAAGTGAACTATTCGTTTACCCAGTTTAAGCGATCCTGTTGGTTGTAAGGCCAAGGAGCACCATTATTTTCAATATTTGACATCATGTTATTAAGTTCTGTTGGAGCAGCACTTTCTTCCATAACCAAATACCTTCTCATTTCATTTATAATTGATAATGGATCAATACTTATAGGACAGGCCTCAACACAGGCATTACATGTAGTACACGCCCAAATTTCTTCTTTAGTAATATAGTCGTTTAATAGTTGTTTACCATCAGGAACAAAACTACCATTCTTATCAATGTTTTTTCCTACTTCTTCTAGACGATCACGGGTATCCATCATTATCTTACGCGGAGATAATTTCTTACCAGTTTGATTAGCCGGACATTCACTTGTACAACGACCACATTCAGTACATGAATAAGAATTCATTAACTGAACCCAGTTTAAATCAACAACATCCGAAGCACCAAACTTAGCAATTTCTTCCTCTTCTGCTCCTTCAGCTGGAGCTGCAAACGGATCAGCACTTGGATCCATCATTAACATTACTTCTTTAGTAACTGCCTCTGAATTTGTAAACTGTCCTTTAGGAGTTAGTTTTGCAAAATACGTATTAGGAAAAGCTAATAGTATATGTAAATGTTTTGAAAAATATAAATAATTTAAAAAACAAAGAATACCTACTATATGTAACCACCATGTAACCCTTTCTAGAACTACTAAAAAGACCTGAGACATGTTTTCTATAAGTGGTAAAATTAACCAACTACTTATAGGGAAAGAACCTGCAACACCACCTGCTTTAGCATAATGATCTGCTCCTAAAATTTGTAATTGAAAATCTGCAGCATTCATTGTTAAAAACAACAACATTAAAACTACTTCAAAATACAAAATAATATTACCATCAGATTTTGGCCAACCTTTCATTTCAGCACTTAAGAAACGTTTAATTTTAACTACATTTCTTCGTAACCAAAAAACAATTACACCAATTAATACTAAGAAAGCAAAAACTTCAAACGTACCTATTAATATATTATATAGCTTCCCTAAAGGGGAAAAAACTCTATGTGTACCAAAAATACCATCAATAATTATTTCTAATAACTCTAGATTTATTATTAAAAACCCAACATAAACAACTACGTGTAAAATTCCTGATACTGGTCTACGTACCATTTTATATTGGCCTAATGCTATTTTAGCCATATTCTTAAAACGAAGTGGCTTTTGGTCATTACGATCAATATCGATACCTAGATTTATATTACGAATAAGCTTTCGAATATTAAATATAAAATACCCTACTCCTACCGTTAATATAATTACAAAAAGTATGTTTTGTATGTATTGCATAAAACTTATTTTAAAGGATCATTTGGCTTTTCATATTCTCCATCTTTTTTTCCAAAAACAGAAAAATGAACATAACGCTTAGGGTGCAACTTAACATCTTGTAGTAATAAATCTAACTGGCGTGTTGCTCTATCTAAGTTATCATAAACTTTATCATCATTCAATAATTTACCTGCTGTACCTGAACTAGAATTAAGTTTTTCTGAAATTGCTGAAAATGATTTTATAGTTGTTTCCAACTCTCCCATCATATTTTCTATTTTAACATCAGATAACTTATCTGAAAAAACTTTAGCATTTGTAGAAGCATCTGTAAAATTAGATAATGTTTTGGTAATATTAACTTCGTTCTTAGCCATTAAAGACTGCATACTACCTGCTGTATATTTTAAAGAATTTAAAGAACCGCTTAAATCTTTTAATGAAGAAGATATATTTTGCGTATTTTCTTCGTTAAGTACCTTGTTTAAAGAGCTAATTAATATTTCTGATTTTGTTAAAACAGCATTTAACTTATCTTGTAAAGGATCTAATGATGATGTTACTGAATCCATTAAACCTACTTCAACTTCAGATTTTAATTGCTGACCACTAATAGCCATTTCAGTTGGTGTACTCTCTGGAATAATAGCCAATGACTTACCTGAGATAAAACCAGCACTGTATATTTTTGCTACACTATTTTTACCAAATTGAAAATCTGAATCTACCACAAAAGTAACTTTCAATTTTCCATTAGCATCTGCAAAATCAATATTACGAACAAGCCCTACTTTTAAACCATTTACAGTTACTAATGATGCTGTAGTTAAACCTTCAACGTTATCATACATAGCGTAAAAAGTTCTGTCGTTTGATAGAAGATTATTTCCTTTTAAAAAATTATATCCAAATATTAGCAGTACTATGGCCGAAATTACCATTACTGCTGCTTTTACCTCTTTTGTTATCTTCAAAATAAATATTTTTTATACAGTGTCAAATTTAGCAAATTAAATGGCATAACGTAAATATTATGCATGCGGAATACTAATTTGAATTCACTGAAAATAAATTAGTTAATTTATCACCTCTGATAATGGAACACGTTTACCATCTTTAAAAGCGACAATAAAACAAGACTTATAACCTTTTGTTACCGCTTCTTTTTTTAATTCTTTAACTAAGTTATAATTGTTTTCACTACCGTAGAAATAACGAAAAACACCTTTTTCTTCTTTAACCGAAATACCACTTAATCCTTTAAAATTATTTGGAGAGGTTTCTATATTAGTAGAACCTGCACTTATTTGAACTTTAAAAACAACACCTTTTTCATTAAGTTTAGCTGTTGGTTTCTCTTTAATTTTCTCTTTAACTTTCTCTTCTAATTTTGGAACTTCTACTACTAAATCTGTTTCTTTATATTCTTGGCCAACATCTGTTTTATATTTAGATACTGCTTTAGCTATAGAAACTGCCATTTGGTTTTTCCCTTGATCAGAATTAAGATATTTTCCTTCGTTTTTATTAGTTAAAAAACCTGTTTCAATTAAAACACTTGGCATAAAAGTTCTATGCAAAACTAAAAAACCTGCTTGCTTAACCCCTCTATTATATCTTTTTAATTGATCCGTGAAATTATCTTGAATTTTACTGGCTAAAGCCAAACTTCTATCTAAATATTCTTCTTGCATTAACGTTAACCCAATAGTAGATTCTGGAGAATTAGGGTCAAAACCATCATAGTTTTTCTTGTAATCATCCTCTAATAAAATAACCGAGTTTTCTTTTTTTGCAATGTCAAAATTACGCTTATTAGCATGCAACCCTAAAACAAAAGTTTCGGTACCAAACGCTTTACTATGGTGAGCATTACAATGTACTGAAACAAATAAATCGGCATTTGCTTTATTAGCAATATCTGCTCTTTTTCCTAATTCTATAAAAACATCGGTTTTTCTTGTGTAAATTACTTTTACATCTGCATTTTTCTCTAATATTTTACCTGTCTTTAAAATTATATCTAAGGCTATATCTTTTTCAAAATAACCATTACCTCTATTTCCTGAATCGTGACCACCATGACCAGCATCTAAAACAACAACAAATTTCTTTGGTGGTTTTTCGTTATTGGCTACAACGGAGAACAAATTAGTAATCAATAAAATTGGAAAAATGTATTTTAATAAAAGGTATTTCATAAGTTAAAATTTAACAAACATAATATCGTCTGTTTTTCGTAACAACAATTAATCTATAACGTTACTATAACGGAATAATATACATATTAATTGATTTTACATTTTTTATTACAATAACAATACCAAGCTAAAAAATAAATGTAATTTAGCCCTTTATAGTAATAGAAACTTTTTTTACAAAAATAAGCCTATAAGCCTTGCAAACAACTCTGCGAAACATATTTTTTTTCAGCCTTCTTTTGGTTTCTTTTTTAAAAGGGCATTCTCAACAAGACCCTGAAAATAAAAAGATTGAATCTATAAAAGAAACTGTACAAGACAGTTTAAGCACTAGCAAAGAAATTAATCTTTCTGAAATAGATTCTACCCAAAATGACACTATAAAAAAGAAACAACTACTAGATGGAAATGTGGTTTATAGTGCTAAAAAATTCATGCGTTTAAACCGTACAAATAATCAAATGTATTTGTATGATGATGCTAAAATTAAATATACAGATCTAAATATTGAGTCTGGAAGCATTATTGTTAACCATGAAAAAGAAGAAGTTTACGCAAAAGGTATTAATGATACTGCCGATGTTTATACTCAAACTCCCGTTTTTAAACAAGGTAGCAACCTAGTAGAACCAGATACTATTCGTTTTAATTTTAAAAGTAAAAAAGCTCTTATTTATAATTCGAAAACAAATCAAGATGGGTTCAATATTTTAAATGAAGTTTCTAAGCGAGAAAACGACTCTGTAATATACATGAAGAATGTTCGTTTTACTACTTCTGAAAATATTGAAGACCCTGAATATTACTTTTATGCTCGACGAATAAAATTTATTCCTAAAAAGAAAATTGTTACCGGTTTAGTTAACATGTACATTGCCGATGTACCTACACCTATTGGATTACCATTTGCTTATTTTCCTTTTACAGAAGATGCTGCATCTGGATTTATTTTACCTAGTTTTAATGACAGTGGAGAAAGAGGTTTTGAACTTCAAAATGGTGGTTACTTTTTTGCTATTAATGATTATGTTAATCTATCGCTTATTGGATCTTATGCTACAAATACTAGTTTTTCTATTAGAGCAGAAAGTGATTATGCAAAAAGATACAGATTCTCTGGTAATTTTAATTTTAGATTCGAAAACAATTTGATAAGCGAACGTGGTTTAGATGATTTTTCTAAAACAACTACTTATAATTTACAATGGACGCATAGAAGAGATCGTAAAGCTAACCCTAATTCTAATTTTAGTGCTAATGTAAACTTTGGTAGTAGTCAGTTTTTTAACAATTCTACAAATCAATCTAACATTGGATCACAACTAAACAATACATTAAGTTCAAGTGTATCCTATTCAAAAACTATAAGAAGTACTCCTGGTGTTAATATATCATCATCACTAAACATAAGCCAAAACACAAATACAGAAAGCATATCTATATCTGCTCCTATTAATGTATCTACTGACAGAGTAAACCCTTTTGCTCCTAAAACAGGAAGTAAAAAAGGGTTATTACAAAACATTAACTTACAGCTTACTTCTCAAGCAAGTACTAGTGTAATAACTAATGATGATGAGTTTTTAACAGAAGAAATGCTAGATGATGTTGAGTTCGGTATAAGCCATAGTATACCTATTAGTACAAACTTCAACTTATTTAAACATATTAGCGGAAGCCTTAGTATCCCTTACAATGAATTTTGGGTTTTTGAAACTATAGATCAAAATTTTGACGAAGAATTAAATGAAGTAGTTACCGATACTATACAAGGATTTGATCGATATAACACCTATGGTATATCTACTAGTTTATCTACTACTGTATATGGTGCTGTAACCTTTAAAAAAGATGCTAAAATACAAGCTTTACGTCATGTAATTAGGCCATCTATTAGTTATAGCTATCAACCAAAATTTGATCAGTTTTTTGAAACTTATGAAATTTCAGAAGATTTAGAACGAGGTCGAGAAGCAGAGACTGTAGAATTTAATCCTTTTCAAGGAGGTGCTTTTGGTGGCCCTAGTAATAATGAAACTAGTTCCTTAAATTTTTCTTTTTCTAATAATATAGAAGCAAAAATTAAAAGTAAAGACACTTTACAAACAGAACCTAAAAAAATCACATTATTAAACAACTTAACATTCTCTAGTGGTTATGATTTCAAAGCAGACTCTTTAAAACTAAGAGCCATTAATTTTAGTGGTAGTATACCTATTGTAGATAGACTTACTTTAGCATTTAGTGGAGGTTTAGACCCTTATGCACTTGACGAAAATAACAACAGAGTTGATGTTTGGAATATTGATAATGGTGGTAGCTTATTACGTTTAACAGGAGCCAACCTAAACTTTGGATACTCTTTCTCTAGTACCGATATTGCTAATAGAAGAAATAAGCGTAGAGAAGAAGAAGGTGAAGATGTCTTAGACAATGAGACTTTTAGAAATGGTGGTCGACAAGATGATTTATTTGGCTCAAGTACCAACTATAAAAATGGTCAACTTTTTGACGACCAAGAAGAAACTCCTGAAGAAAAACGGAATAAAACTGATGTAGATTTTTATAATTACAAAATACCTTGGAACTTATCATTCTCCTATGCAGTACGTTATTCCAATGCTCAAAGACAAGATGAAATAACATCGCACAATATTAATTTTTCCGGAGATATTGAACTAGCACCTAGATGGAGAGTTGGTGTTTCCTCTGGTTACAATTTACTTGAAAAAGAACTTACTTTTACCAATTTACGTTTTCAACGAGATTTAGAAAGTTGGAACATGAGTTTTAACTGGACTCCTTTTACATCTGTAAACGGAACAGGTACATGGAACTTCTTTATTGGTATTACTTCTAATGTTTTAAGTGACATTAAGTGGGATAAACAAAGTGAAGCTGATCAAAACTTATAACACATTACCTTTATGAATATAGTAGTTATTGGTGGTGGTAACATGGGATTAACCTATGCACAATCCATCCACAACAATTTTGAAAACAGTACTATTTCTATAATTGAAAAAGACACTGTAAAGATTGAACAATTAAAAAAAGAAACACCTTTTAATATATTTTCAAACCCTGAAGATTGTATTACTAAAGCAGAAGTAATTCTTTTAGCTATAAAACCACAAATTGCAGCTGCTGTATTTACAGAAATAAAAAACTTAGTAAACAAAAACCAAATTGTAATATCAATAATGGCTGGTGTTACTATTGCAACTATTAATAGTGGTTTACAAACACCAAAAATAGTAAGAGCTATGCCAAACTTGCCTGCTCAAGTAGGACAAGGAGTAACAGGCTTTATGGCTTCTAACGAGATTAATGCTTCTGAAATTACTCAAGTCCAAGCTATTTTATATGCTACAGGTACTGCTGTAAAAGTAAACGATGAAACTGCAATTGATGCTATAACTTCTCTTTCAGGAAGTGGACCTGCATATGTATTTTACTTTATGAATGCTATGATGGAAAAAGCTAAAACTTTTGGTTTTTCTGATTCCGAAGCTAAAGATGTAGTACTAAACACCTTTTTAGGTACTGCTGAACTTTTTAAAAGTTCAGATTTGGATGCACAAACATGGATTGATCGAGTAACTTCTAAA
The DNA here is from genome assembly GCA_964545595.1 of uncultured Flavobacteriaceae bacterium. GTDB lineage: Bacteria > Bacteroidota > Bacteroidia > Flavobacteriales > Flavobacteriaceae > Aquimarina. Next base: position 11,922 of record CAZJGP010000214.1, read on the forward strand.
GGAGGAACAACACATGCTGCTATTACAAGTTTTAAATCAAATGATGTAGATCAAAAAATTCAAGACGGTGTACAAGCTGCATTTAACAGAGCTCAAGAATTAGGTAAAGCCTAATTTTATTAAATACATAAAATAAAAAAGCAGCTCAATGAGCTGCTTTTTTATTGTTTTACATATAAAATGTAAAATTATTCTTTATGCATAAACGATTGCTTAGCCAATAATTCTTCTTCCGTTTCTACGATATCATCATCAGGTACACAACAGTCTACTGGACAAACAGCAGCACATTGAGGCTCTTCATGAAAACCTTTACATTCTGTACATTTATCTGGCGAAATGTAATAAACTTCATCGCTAATAGGCTCTTGAGCTTCATCAGCATTAACAGCTTTACCATCAGGTAAAACAACATCACCTTCCAAATCTGTACCATCTGCATATCTCCAATCATCAGCTCCTTCATAGATAGCTGTGTTAGGACATTCTGGTTCACAAGCACCACAGTTGATACATTCGTCTGTTATAATAATTGCCATAGCTCTTTTTTATTCTAAATTTGTACAAAAATAACCCCAAACATTTTCAAAAACAAATTGCTAATGACTTTAAATGATAGAATTATTGCTTTTTCAAACTTAGGAGATTTTTTAAGTCAATTCAGTCAAGAAATACCAAATAAAAACTCGACTGCATTACATAACGATATTTATTTTGAAAAATTTGCAATAGCAATTGAAAGTGCCCAACATAAAAACGGATGGTTTTTACCTATACAAGTAGTGCATGCAATTAACCAATGGTCTCTTGCTTTAAAAAAAGACACCCTTGAAAATTGGACAAATAACTACCCTATAAAAGATATAATTAACCCTAAGACTGTTGCCATAATTATGGCTGGTAATATTCCTTTAGTAGGTTTTCATGATTTATTAAGCATATTAATAACAGGAAACAAAGCTTTAATTAAACCTTCTTCCGAAGAAAGTAAGCTTATCAATATTATTTGCGAATATTTAATTACTGATAATCAAGAATTTGAAAACTTAATTAAATTTACCGAAGGTAAAATTACTGATCACGATGCTATTATAGCAACAGGAAGTAACAATACTGCTCGCTATTTTGAGTATTATTTTAAAGATAAACCGCATATAATACGCAAAAACAGAAATTCAGTAGCTGTACTTACTGGTAGTGAAACTACAGAAGAATTAACTGCTCTAGGCGAAGATATTTTTAGATATTATGGTCTTGGGTGTCGAAGTGTTTCAAAATTATTTGTACCTGAAAACTATAATTTTGACAATTTTTTTAAAGCAATGTATAATTATCAAGATTTAATTAAGCATGAAAAATATACAAACAATTATGACTACAATAAGGCTGTATATTTAATGAGCGAATTTAAATTATTAGATAATGGTTTTTTAATCATAAAAGAAGATAAAAGCTATAGCTCACCTATCTCTAGTTTATTTTATGAATATTATGATTCTTATAAAAATTTAGGTAAAAAATTTAGTAATGATCAAGATTTACTACAATGTGTTGTTAACTATCCTGAAAATGAAAATTTTGTCAAATTCGGACAAACACAAAACCCTCATTTACACGATTATGCTGACAATATAGATACTATTAACTTTTTGTTGAAAATTTAATGTATAATTTTTAAAAAATACGTAGTAAAAAAGAAAGATATTTAAGACATTTGTTGCTTGATAGATTTATTAAAAATAACTACCTCTGGTTAGTTGTTCATTATTATAAAATTGATACTAATTCACATTTATGAAAAAACATAACTTTAGTGCCGGACCTTGTATATTACCACAAGAAGTATTTCAAAAAGCCTCACAAGCTGTTTTAGACTTTAATAATTCGGGACTTTCTATTTTAGAAATTTCTCACAGAAGTAAAGACTTCGTAGATGTAATGGAAAACGCAAGAGAATTAGCTCTTGAATTACTAAGTCTTCAAGGCAAAGGTTACAAAGCTTTATTCTTACAAGGAGGTGCTAGTACACAGTTTTTAATGGTAGCTTATAACTTATTAAAAGGAAAAGCTGGTTACGTTAACACTGGATCTTGGAGTACAAAGGCTATTAAAGAAGGTCATCTTTTTGGAGATGTAGTAGAACTTGCTTCTTCTAAAGATGCTAACTTTAAATATATTCCTAAAGGGTATGATGTTCCTGAAGGGTTAGATTACGTTCACTTAACAAGTAACAATACTATTTTTGGAACACAAATGAAAGAATTCCCTAAAACGGATGCACCTTTAATTTGTGATATGAGTAGTGATATTTTCTCTAGAACATTAGATTTTTCTCAGTTTGGATTAATTTACGCTGGAGCTCAAAAAAATATGGGACCTGCAGGAACTACTTTAGTAGTTGTAAAAGAAGATATTTTACAAGAGATTGGTCGTAAAATTCCTTCTATGTTAGACTACAAAGTACATTTAAGCAAAGGTAGTATGTACAATACTCCTCCTGTTTACCCTGTATATGTTTCTATGTTAACAATGGAGTGGTTAAAATCTAAAGGTGGAATTGCTGCTATAGAAGAAGAAAATGAAAAGAAAGCAAGATTAATTTATTCTGAAATTGATTTAAATCCTTTATTCGAAGGTTTTGCTGCTAAAGAAGACCGTTCTAATATGAATGCTACTTTTAATTTAACAAATGGAGATCTTAAAGAAACATTTGATGCCATGTTAAAAGAAGGTGGTATTAATGGAGCTAACGGACACAGAAGTGTTGGTGGATATAGAGCAAGTATCTATAACGCTATGACAATAGAAAGCGTTGGTGCTCTTGTTGATATTATGAGTGACTTAGAAAGAAAAGCTTAATTAAAATATTGCTGCTATAATTTAAAATTGTAGCAGCAATATTTTTTTGTATAAAATAAAAACAACAAGTCTATAGGCTTGATAAATTAAACACATTCTTTATTAAATGAAAATTTTAGCAAACGACGGAATATCTCAAAGCGGAATTGACGCATTAGAGAAAGCAGGATTTGAAGTAATTACTACAACAGTTGCTCAAGAGCAATTATTAAATTACATAAACGAAAATAGTATTGTAGCTTTATTAGTAAGAAGTGCAACTACAGTACGTAAAGATATTATTGACAACTGCCCTAGCCTTAAAATTATTGGTCGTGGTGGTGTTGGTATGGATAATATTGATGTTGAATATGCTCGTGAAAAAGGATTATCTGTAATCAATACACCTGCTGCTTCTTCAGAATCTGTAGCTGAATTAGTATTTGCTCACTTATATGGTGGTGTTCGTTTCTTATACCAAGCAAACCGTAACATGCCTTTAGAAGGTGAAACTAACTTTAAAGGTTTAAAGAAAGCATATGCTAAAGGTGTTGAACTTAAAGGCAAAACTTTAGGAGTTATTGGATTTGGTCGTATTGGACAAGCTACAGCTCGTATAGCATTAGGTATTGGAATGAAAGTTATATACTTTGACCCTTTTACTGAAACTGCAGCTGTTGAAGTACCTTTCTTTGATGGTCAATCGGTTACTTTTAACTTAAAAAGCCAAAGCAAAGAAGATGTTTTAAAAGAAGCTGACTTTGTAACATTACATGTTCCTGCACAAAAAGAATATGTAATAGGAAAAGCGGAGTTTGATTTAATGAAAGACGGATCTGCTATTATTAATGCTGCACGTGGTGGAGTAATTGACGAAGTAGCATTAGTTGCTGCATTAGAAAGTGGTAAGCTTTCATTTGCAGGTTTAGATACTTTTGAAAATGAACCTAAGCCAGAAATTAAATTATTAATGCATGATAGCATTTCTTTAACTCCACATATTGGAGCTGCAACCGGTGAAGCTCAAGACCGTATAGGTGTTGAATTAGCTAATCAAATACAAGATATTTTGAAATAATATAAATTTCATTTCTAAATAAAAAAAGGTCTGATTTTCTTAATTGAAAATCAGACCTTTTCTTTTGTCTTAAATAATTGCATTTTATCGACAAATATGATCTATTAAAAAAATGTTAAATAAATCTTAAAGCCCTTAAAGTTATATTTGTATAACCCTAAAATTTGGACTTATGGGCAAAATATTACTTGTAACAATATTTATTTTTAGCACTAATTTAATTATGGCTAATACTAAAGTTTATGATAAAAACTTAAACATTCGCTACATAAAACAATTAGAAATCACACAATCAAAAGAGTCTAAATTAATTGCTGTAAGAAGAAAAGGAGAAATTAAATACAGCGAATTAAAAGTATATTGGACAGAATTTATAAAGAATTTAGAGGAAAAAAAATTAAACCCTGATAAAGTATTTATGAATAAGAAAAAAAAATTAGCCTAACATTTAAAATAATTGATCAATTTTCTTACAAAAAGAAAATAAATTGTAATTTTAGATATAACTTTTAAAAAATTAAAAATGTCAGGTATATTAGATTTACTTCAAGGACCACTTGGTCAACAAATAATTAGTGGTGTAGCAGGACAAACTGGACAATCATCAGAAAAAACAAGTGGTTTATTAAGTATGGCTTTACCTGTCTTAATGGGTGCTATGCAAAAAAATGCTTCTACCCCTGAAGGTGCTCAAGGATTAATGGGTGCTTTAAGTAATCATTCTGGTGGTATTTTAGACAACCTAGGAGGACTTTTTGAAGGTGGAGTTGACGACAACGTACAACAAGACGGTTCTAATATATTAGGTCATTTATTAGGAAGCAAGCAAGCTAGTGTTGAAAATTCTTTAAGTCAACAATCAGGTATCGATGCTGGATCAGTAGGAAATATATTAAAAGTAGCTGCTCCATTATTAATGGGTATGGTAGGTAAACAAACTCAAAGTGCAGGTATTTCTGATGCTAGTGGACTAACTAGTATGCTTGGAGGCTTAATGGGTAATAGTGCTAGTGGAAACAGTGGTGTTTCCTCTATTTTAACCTCTATATTAGATGCAGATGGTGATGGAAGTATTATAGATGATGTTGCAGGAATGGCAATGGGAACACAAAAGAAAAGTGGCGGATTAGGAAGTTTATTAGGTGGACTTTTCGGTAAAAAATAAAGACTTATTAAATTATAAAAAAAGCTGAATAATGTATTATTCAGCTTTTTTTATTTTATAAACGTTCAAATAAATAAGCTTTCACAAACTGTATATATATTGTAAATTTGCACTCATGGAAAAATTAAAAGAACGTTGGGGTGTAAAAAATAATTGGGGTATTCTTGCAATTATTTTAGGTTTCTCTATCAACGGTTCATTAGCTGCGTTTGTTGTTAGACCATTATTAAAAATTATAGGTATTTCAAAAGATGAATTATCTACAGGTTCTTATTTATTAGTATACATACTTCCTGTATTTATAATTTACCAAATAACATTACCATATTCAGGATGGATAGTAGGTCAATATAATTTCTTTAAAAAATTTCAAACAAAAATGTTAGGTCGATTTGGATTAGGTAAATTCTTTAAAGGAAACTAATTCTTTTTAGAAATAACATAGGTGTAAACCCACATTAAACTAAAAGTCGGCACTATGTCTAAACCTGGTATAGCTTCTTCTATGAAACTAATAATACCTGCGATCTTACCTTCTTTACCTTTATACAATTTTGTCATTAACCAACCTGATATTGGTGCCCAAATTGCATCTGTAGCCTCTCCTATACCCGGAAACAAATAAGACAACATTCCTATTCCATCTAAAAGAATACTAATTAATAAAATGGTGTATTTATTCATATTTTTTTATTTTAATTAGAACAAACTTCATTCCATAATAAACTATTTCAAATTTTCAGAAAAATAATTAACTAACTTTTTTATTTTAGGCTCTATCACATATTTACAATATGGTTGCTCATTATTTAAATTATAATAATTTGTATGATAATCTTCTGCAGAATAAAAAACAGTAAAAGCCTTAACTTCCGTTACAATATCATTTTCAAAAACATTTTCATTATTCAAAAGGTCAATAAATTCTAAGCTGTTCTTTTTTTGCAAATCAGAAGTATAAAAAATAGCACTTCTATAATGAGTCCCTTTGTCTGCTCCTTGCCTATTTAATGTAGTAGGATCATGTGTAGCAAAAAATATTTCCAACAATTTAAAGTAACTAATTACAGTAGGGTCAAAAGTAATATGAATAGCTTCAGCATGACCGGTTCTTTCCGTAACAACTTCTTTATATGCTGGGTTCTTAATGTGCCCACCAGTAAAACCAGATTTTACCTCAATTACACCTTTTAATTTAAGAAAAACAGCTTCAGTACACCAAAAACAACCTCCTGCAAAAACAGCATATTCCATACAAATAACATATTATATTATAAGACTAAGTTAACTCATAAAAAGATCATTTAAGAATGAATAATTAGAAACTTAAAGAGAATGTTATTTAACCTAATTTATCTAAAAAAAGGCATAAAAAAAGCCTCAATAAATAAATATTGAGGCTTTCAAAAAAGGCGACGACCTACTCTCCCACAAATGCAGTACCATTGGCGCTATTAGGCTTAACTTCTCTGTTCGGAATGGGAAGAGGTGAGCCCTAATGCTATAACCACCTGAAAATCTTACTTGGTTTAACAAGTATATATCTTAACATATTGATAATTTAAATTCAATCGAGTTCTTTATTAAATTAATTTTTGAACTTATCATAAGCGTAACAACGCATAAGCCTATGGGTTATTAGTACTACTCGGCTATGACATTACTGCCTTTACACCTATAGCCTATCAACGTAATCGTCTCTTACGACCCTTTAAAG
>CAZJGP010000215.1:0-2619 GCA_964545595.1 uncultured Flavobacteriaceae bacterium
ACATTAGATAGTGATAAAAAAGAAACAAAATTAGTTAGAGTTAACCTAGATGATTTTTCTATAAAAACAGACTCTTTTATAAAACCTAAAATTGGATCAAACGAAACAGAAAGCGCTTTCACAAAGCATAATTCACTTATATACGAAGATCTTATTTATCAAATAAAGACATCGTCTAAAGAAATGAGCTTAACTGTTAAAAACCTTAATAATAAAGAAATTATAAAACAATTAAACCTTAAAAAAGAAGATAGTATTACATTTAAAAACGGTCCTATTTATCAAGAAAAAACTTCTTCATCTATATTTTTTCCAAAATCAGAAAGAAAACTTGAGAAGACATCTAAATTCTTAAGAAAAATGAGTCGTTCAAATGTTGGTTTAACTACTGAAATTGTAAATAAAAAAATACAACTTACTATTGGTGGTTACATTGAAATTAAAAGCTCTGGAGGTGGTTTTGGAGTTGCTGGTTTTGCTGGTGGTGGAGTAGCCGGTTTAGCATTTGCTGGATTAAGCACTGGCTTTAACCCTACTTTTGCAAATTATAACTCTTACTCTTCTACTAAAACAACTTTTATTAATTGTCTTTTTGACTATGAATTCAATCACAAACAAGGTGACTTTACTAATAATGTTTTTGATAGAATTAAAGAATACGAAGATTCATTTACACAAAAACTGTTAGCCGATGGAACTTATGAACCTATTGCTTTTCCTGAATTTAATATTAAACTAAAAAATGTTTTTTATCATAAAGACAAACATTTTTTGGGTTACATAAATTCAAAAAAGAAAACATATCATGTAGTAGAGTTTGATACACAGGTTACACCATAAAACTTGAGTTTTTATAAAAAAAGCCTCAGAACAATATTGTTTTGAGGCTTTTTTTGTGCCTTATTACTCTCTATAAAATTTAAACTTACAGCACTAAAAATCATACTTTAGTATGATTTTTAGTGCTGTAAGTTTTGATACATTAGCCACTTATTTAAAAACTTAAATTATTATGAAAAAACTTTTACTATTATTTAGTGCTATTTTTATTTTAATAGCCTGTACTGAAGAATCTGTAGAAATTGCTGAAGTTGGAGAAGCTTCTTTTTCTTTTACCGAAGCAAACAGAAACACTTTTTCTTCTGTTATTTCTAGTAATAGAATTAGTGCTTCTACAGAATTAGCTACACAAATTACATCTGCTCAATCTTCTGGAGAAAACCCTTCTGCTATTTTAGTTACTATTATTGACTCTAATAACGAAGTAGTTATTGACAATCAGCAATTAACTTTACTAAGTTTCGGAAACGATTTTGTAACTGAATCTATTGGTTTAGATGTTGGAGATTACCAAATAACATCGTTTAGTGTTATTAATGATGAAAACAGAATTATATATGCTACTCCTTTACAAAGTTCTCAATTAGCGCAATTGGTTTCTAATCCATTAAATATTCCGTTTACTGTTAATAGTAACCAAACTACTACGGTAGTTCCTGAAGTTATTATGGTTTTAGATACTGATAGCCCTGAGCAATTTGGTTTTGTTTCTTTTTCTTTTAATGTTGTAGAAACTCAAAGCTTATTTGTTATTGCTAATGAAGTTGTTAACGGAATTGCTACTGATATTGATGCTACTTATACTTTAACTGTACAAAATAGTGACTTTACTTTATCAGGCACATTAGAAAGCGGATCAAATGCTTTAATATTACCAATACTTGACGACGCTACTGAAATTACAATTACAGTAACGAACACAACTGAGAGCATTACGCAAGTAATTACTGCTTCTCAAATTGCTAATAACAATGCAGCTTCTCCTTTAACTTTTTTCTTTAATAATATTCAGAATAATCAGCTTGCACAGATAACAGATACATTTAATGGAGATACAGGAGAATTACGTTTAAATTTAGGTAGCAACAACGTAATACCAGTGGGAATGATGTCTGTTAATGTTAGTAAAAGTGTATCAGATGCAGATGGTTTTATCAGTTTATTTGGAAGTTCTTTAAATTCATTTAATTCTTTGATAAGAATACGATTAGGCGATGATGTTGGACAAAATTTTTCATTAACAAACGAGTTCCTTGTAGATACTAATGCTCCAGAATTTATTAATGATCAATTTTACAATATTGTAATTACCTGGGATGCCACAGTTACTGGTCAACCAGAATTAACAGTAACTATTGATGGGCAAGCACTAACTAGCACTCCTTTTCCTTCAGGTGGTGATATCGCTGCAATTGCTCTTGGAGTCCAAAATGTTCAATTTACATTTGGAAGCCAAAGTAATGTTGTCCCTGCCGAAGAAAGTTTCTTAGTTGATAATTTAATGATATATGACACATCATCGGGTAGTCCTGTATTAGTTTTTGAAGATGATTTCGAAAGTTATACTGTAGGTAATTCATTAGACCCAGATGCTGCTACTGCTTTTACAGGTCCTATTACTGATGCTATTAGTGTTCTAGATACTCCGTATGTAAGTAATTCTTTCCAAGCTACTGTAGCTAATGAGAATTAACAATTTAACATTCCAATATTAAATTAAAAAATAAATTATGTTAGAAAAATTGTTGTTTAAACATTTAACAAAAAAAGGAATTATCG
>CAZJGP010000216.1:0-9241 GCA_964545595.1 uncultured Flavobacteriaceae bacterium
TTGCTCAATATCTTGCATATCAACAGGTGCTTTATCACTTGTTAAGACGACCTGTTTACCATTTTGGTGTAAATGATTAAAGATATGGAAAAACACATCTTGAGTTCCAGTTTTTCCAGAAAGGAACTGAACATCATCAATAATTAAAACATCTATTATTTGATAGAAATGAATAAAATCATTTCTATTATTCTTTTTAACAGACTCAATGTATTGCTGAGTAAATTTTTCAGCAGATATATATAGTACAGTCTTGTCAGGGAATTTATCTTTAATTTCTACACCAATAGCGTGACCTAAATGTGTTTTACCTAATCCAACACCACCAAATATTAATAAAGGGTTAAATGAAGTTCCACCAGGTTTATTGGCAACAGCCATACCTGCAGAACGAGCTAAACGATTTGAATCTCCTTCAAGAAAGTTTTCAAAATTATAATTTGAATTTAATTGAGAGTCAATTTTAACATCTCTAATTCCAGGAATTACAAATGGGTTTTTTAATTCAGGACTTTTTGATTTTAAAGGAATACCAACATTTTGTGATTGTACAGTCCCTCTATTTGTACTTGGAATATTTTCTGTGAAAGCATCTGTACTATCATCTTTAGAGTTTTCCATGCGAATTACATAAAGTAATTTTGCACTGTCTCCTAATTGCCTTACCAAAGCAATTTTTAATAACTCTACATAATGTTCTTCTAACCATTCGTAAAAAAATTTACTAGGTACTTGTATGCTCAATGCATTATCAACAAGCTTTACAGCTTTTATTGGTTCAAACCATGTTTTATATGCTTGCGGATTAATGTTGTCTTCAATAAAAGAAAGACATTTATCCCAAGCTGCTTGAGCTGTTATTGTCATAAAAAAGGTACTAGTTTTTAAGTTAGTTTTAATACAAAATAGAAGTGGTAAACAACTATTTATATATTAGCTTTGGTGTGCCACAAATATGTGAACAAAAAACTTAATAAAAAAAGAAAATAGACTTGACTTGTATTTTTTTTTTTGTTAATTAGAATATTCTGAGATATTTTAGAATTGAATAAATATTGCTTAAAAAAATTAATAATATGATAAAAATAACTTCTAAAACAGAGGTGAAAGTACGCTATGGAGAAACGGATCAAATGGGTGTAGTTTACCATGGTAATTACGCTCAATACTTTGAAATAGCGAGGATTAACTGGTTAGAAGAATTAGGTTTCTCTTACAAGAAGATGGAGTATGAAGGAATAATGTTACCTGTTGTCGAATTAAATACAAAATTTAAAAGTTCTGCTTTTTTTGACGACAAATTAACCATTGTAACAACCCTTAAAACTAGGCCATCTGTAAAGATAAAGTTTGAATATGAATTGTATAATGAGAAACAAGAATTGTTAACAACTGGTGATACTGTTTTAGTTTTTGTGTCGAAAGAAACAAGAAAACCGATTAAATGTCCAGAAGCTATGTTAGCAAAAATTGATAGTTATTCTTCTTCTATAACGGAGACTCCGTAAATAGCGTTAAAAATTGCTTTTGTTTCTATAGTTTTACTTTTTACAGTTTCTAACCAAATAATACAATTACTCTCAAATTTTTGATTTGTTATTGTAATGTTATGTTGTTTTACTTTTCGCATAACTTCATTCATTAACGGATATTCAAAATTAAGCTCTATAGTATCAGTAATTAACTTAGTAACTATTTTAGAGCTTTCAAGACATTGTAGAGCCGAATTTCGGTATGCACTAATTAAACCACCAACACCTAATTTAACTCCGCCAAAATAGCGAACAACTATAACTAAGGTGTTGGTAACTTCAAATGATTGTAGTTGTCCTAATATAGGCTGTCCAGCAGTATTCGATGGTTCACCATCATCATTGGCTCTATATTGTACGGGGGCAGTTCCTAATCGCCATGCATAACACCAATGCCTAGCTTGGTAATGCACTTTTTTTATTTGTTTTAAATGTTCTTTTATTTCTTCTACAGAAGTAACAGGGTAACCGAAACTAAAAAATTTAGAGTTTTTTATTTTATAAAGATTTTCTCCAGAAGGTTGCTCTAGGGTTAAGTAACTATCTTCCATATTTTAGAACTTACCAGACACACTAACTAAAACAATACCTATACTAGCTAGTAAAATACCTAGTTTGTTTTTATTGTTTAATTGTTCTTTGAAAAGAATAACTCCTAAAATGGCTGTAGTTAATAAAATAGAAACATTGTTAATTGTAAAAACTGTTGAACTTTCTAAACTTTTGTAGCCTATAGCTTTAATTAAAAAATAAATAGAAAAGTAATTTATAATACCTAGGCTAACGCCTCCTACTAAATTTTTAAATTTAAATACAAATGTCTTTTTTATTATTTGAAAAAATAGGACTAAAATTCCAATAATAAATGCAGCACCAAAAATAGATGCAGAAAATAAAGCAACTTCATTTTCTTGAACATAATTGGTTTGTAAAAACTTTAAACTAGTATCAATAAAACCACTTCCTATAAACACTAATAGAGGGAATAATAAAGAAGCCCCTTTTTTTATTCCTTCAGGGTTTACGGTTACAAGATAAATTGAAATTAAGGCTAAAATAATTCCTAATGCTTTTAGCCAACCAATGGTTTCATTATATAATAGTAAACCAAAAATAATTGGTATAACTACGCTCATTTTTCCGGCCACGGCAACAACAGATAAACCATTACGTTGTGCCGTAATTGCCATTATATTAAAAACACTTATAAATATTATACCAAGTCCAATGGTAAAGTAAAACCAATTGTATTGTGGTAACTCATTAATATTAATTGTTTTTTGATATGCTATAATACCACAAGTACAAGCAACACCGTAATTGAAAATTATAGCCTGTAAACGATCAATATTATATTTATCAAATAGTTTAAAAATTATGAAAATGCTACTAGATGTTAGTATGCTTAATAGTAAGTAAATCAAAATAGATCTGCTTTAATAGTAAATAGTTCGGTTATGTCTTCTTTACCCGGAATTAAATTCCAAGTATGGATACCAAGTTTAGCAGCGGTATCGGTATTGTCTTTTGTGTCATCAATGAATAAAGTTTCTTCAGGTTTTAGGTTGTTCATGTCTAAAACAAACTCATATATATCCGTATTTGGTTTGCGAAAACCAATTTCTTGCGATAAATAAAATTGATCAAAACAATCTTTAAAATCTTCATAAAAAGAAACTTGTTCTTTAATAATGTCAATATGTAAATCGTTAGTGTTGCTTAAAAGAAAAATACGGTAATTACTTTCTTCTTGTAATTTTTGTAAAAATTCTAAACGCCTAACAGGGAACTCTTTAATAATAGCATTCCAAGCATTTACAATTTCGTGGTCTTGAGCATTTGGTAACCACTCTTTATATTGTTGTATAAAAGATTCGGTACTAATATCACCCACCTCATAAGTTTCATTTACTTTATTTATTTCTTTAATAGGAGCTTTAAGTCCTAATTTAAGCAATTCATTAGGTGTGGCTAATTTGTCTAAATCAATAAAAATATCGCCAAAATCAAATATGATGTTTTTAATCATTTTTATAATGTGTAAGAAGGTCTGTTTTTATTTTAATACTATTAATTATAGTGCCTTTATTTAATTTTGGAGCTTTAATACCATTGTTAAAACTAGTTTTAGTTCCAGTGTAAACATAGGCTTCATCCCATAAATTAGTATCAATAAAAGTTTGAATGGTTTGTTGTCCACCTTCTACAATTAACGATTGAATTTGATATTTGTATAATATGTTACAAATTTGTTCGGCTATATTTTTAGAAGAATCAATTATTTCAAAACTTAAATTATCACTGTTCTTATTATTGTTTTTAGAACAGATAACAATGGTATTTTGTTTACCATCTAAAACAGTACTATCCTTAGAGATCCTATTGTTTAAATCTAAAACTACACGAGTACAATTTCCTCCGTGCCATAATCTAGTATTTAAAGAGGGGTTATCAGTAATAACAGTGTTTGTACCAACTAAAATAGCTTGTTCGTTAGCACGTTGTTTATGAACTTGTTGTTTAGAAAATGAATTTGTTATCCAAATAGGTTTTCTTTCTTGATTTTCTACAGTTTCAGGACTTAGAAAATGATCTGTAGTTTGTGCCCATTTTAAAAATATATACGGGCGTTTATTATTATGAAAAGTAAAAAAACGTTTATTAAGTTCATGACATTCCTTTTCTAAAACGCCAACGGTAACTTGACAACCTGCATTTTTAAGTTTTTCAATTCCTCTTCCCGATACCTTAGCAAAAGGATCAACAGTACCAATAACAACTTTTTTAATACCTGATTTTATAATTAAATCGCTACAAGGTGGTGTTTTTCCAAAATGGCTACATGGTTCTAAACTAACATATATTGTTGATTTACTTAAAAGAGATTTGTCTATTACACTATTAACCGCATTAACCTCGGCATGCGGTTCTCCAGCTTTATAATGCCAACCTTCGCCAATTATTTTGTTGTTATAAACAATAACACTACCAACCATAGGGTTAGGGTAAGTAGTACCCAAACCATTTTTTGCTAATTCAATACAGCGTTGTATGTAATTTAGATTTGTCATTTGTTAGAACTTAATACTATTCGTTTTATCAACGTGGTATTTATATTTTAAAAGACCTTTTTTAAATAATAAATCTCCACGTAATGTTAAGTCTACCTTTCTTTTTTTAAACATATTAATAACATTACTAAGTAAATCTCCTGCATTTTGGTTTAATAATTTTGCAGTTGAAAAATTACCTTGTAAGGGTACCGAAAAAGTGTCTTTTGCAGGAATTTTAAATGGTTCAGTTATAATATTTCCAATCCATAAATTATCAGCAAACACCTGAATACTATCGGTAATAATAGTACCACCAATTACATTTTTATTTTCAAAAATGGCATTAGCTTTAAAAGAGACATCTTTAGCCGAAATATTTTGAAGTTCAATATTTTCAACGGTAATAAAATTCGGTTTTTCAGATACTTTACAGCTAATCAGTAATAAAGAAAGTAATACGCAAAATGTGAATAAAGATTTCATAAAAAAAGCTTTTAGAGTATCAAAAGTAAGTTTTAATAATAAGATAGTGTTTATTTTTGGATAGAATTTAGAATCTACTTTGTGCAATTACTTCAGTTAAAAAATAACTTTATAAAACAGCTTACTAATCAGTACGGTAAACAAGAGTCTGAACAGTTTTTTTATATGCTTTCCGAAGCTTATTTAGGTTATACTAAAATAGATATAGCATTAAACCCTAATGAGTTGATAAACGTACAAAAACACGAATTGTTTAGTATGGCTTTTCAGCGTCTAGAAAAAAATGAACCTATTCAACACATAATTGGTAGTACTTATTTTTACGGAAACAATTTTGTAGTAAATGAACACACATTAATTCCAAGACCTGAAACCGAAGAATTGATTGATTGGATTGTAAAAGACACAGAAAACAAACCAATGCATATTTTAGATATAGGTACAGGCTCGGGTTGTATTGCTATTTCGCTTGCGCAGAAGTTAACAAAAGCATCAGTTAGTGCTATAGATGTTTCTCAAGATGCATTAGTAGTAGCAAACTTAAATGCACATGCAATTAAAGTAACTATTGATTTTAAAGAACAAGATATTTTAAAAACAGAAAAACTATTTAAAGATTTTGATATTGTAGTATCCAATCCTCCATATGTACGAGATTCTGAAAAAAAAGAAATGAGTGTAAATGTGTTAAATTTTGAACCAGATTCAGCTTTATTTGTCTCAGATACAGATCCATTAGTTTTTTATTACAAGATAGCAGAGTTGTTTCTAGCGCAAGCAAAGAAAACAGCAATATTATATTTTGAAATTAATGAGTATTTAGGTCAAGAACTTATAGATGGTTTAAAACAATTAGGTTTTACTTCAGTAGAGTTAAGGCAAGATTTTAGAGCAAAAGATAGAATGATAAAAGCAAGTATTTAAGAATTATGAACATCGAAGAAAAAATTTCAGACTTAAGAACGCAATTACATGCGTATAATCATGAATATTATATTTTGGATGCTCCAACAATTTCAGATTATGATTTTGATTTGTTGCTTAAAGAATTGCAAGAGCTAGAGAATAAACATCCAGAATTTGAAGATGAAAATTCGCCTACAAAAAGAGTAGGAGGAGGAATAACAAAGAATTTTGAAACTGTTGTTCATGAAAATAGAATGTACTCGTTAGATAATTCTTATTCTAAAGAAGATCTTTTAGATTGGGAAAAACGTGTACAAAAATTAGTCGATGGGCCAATAGCTTATACTTGCGAATTAAAATACGATGGAGCTTCTATTAGTTTAACTTATGAAAATGGTAAATTACTAAGAGCAGTTACTCGTGGAGATGGTTTTCAGGGAGATAATGTAACAGAAAATATTAAAACGATACGAACAGTTCCTTTAAATTTAAAAGGAGATTACCCTGATAAGTTTGAAATACGAGGAGAAATTGTTTTGCCTTTTGAAGGTTTTAAAAAAATGAACGAAGCTCGTTTAGCTGCTGGCGAAGAACAATATGCAAACCCAAGGAATACAGCTTCAGGAAGTTTAAAATTACAAGATAGTACCGAAACAGCTCAAAGACCTTTAGAATGTTTATTATACAGTTTAGTAGGAGATAAACTGCAAATTACAGATCAATTTGAAAGTTTAGAAAAAGCACGTAATTGGGGGTTTAAAGTTCCTGAAATATCAGTTTTAGCAAATTCAATAGATCAAGTTATGGAGTTTGTTGAATATTGGGATGAAAAAAGAAGCGATTTGCCATATGAAACAGATGGTGTAGTTATAAAAGTAAATAATTTACAGCAACAAGAAGAGTTAGGTTATACCGCTAAAGCGCCACGTTGGGCAATGGCATATAAATTTAAAGCCGAACAAGTTTCTACTAAATTATTAAGTGTTGATTACCAAGTTGGGAGAACAGGGGCTATTACGCCTGTAGCTAATTTAAATCCGGTAAGTCTTGCAGGAACAACGGTTAAGAGAGCTTCGTTGCATAATGCAGATCAAATAGAAAAATTAGATATTCGTGTTGGCGATGTTGTTTATGTAGAAAAAGGAGGAGAAATTATACCTAAAATTGTAGGTGTAGATACCTCAAAGCGTACTGAAAATATTTTACCTATTATTTATGCCGAAAACTGTCCGGAATGCCGAACGGAATTAGTTAGAACAGAAGGAGATGCTAAACATTATTGTACTAATGAAAATGGGTGTTCTCCACAAGTTATAGGGCGTATTGAACATTTTATTTTGCGTAAAGCAATGGACATTGATGGGCTAGGAGGAGAAACTGTTAGTTTATTAGTAAAACATAATTTAATTCAAGATTATACAGATCTGTATAGTTTAACAGTTGAGCAGTTATTACCACTAGAACGTATGGCACAAAAAAGTGCTGAAAAACTAGTAAACGGTGTAGTGGCTTCGGTTTCTATACCTTTTGAACGTGTTTTGTTTGCAATAGGTATTCGATTTGTAGGCGAAACGGTTGCTAAAAAATTAGCAAAACACTTTAAAAATATCGATGCGATTAAAGAAGCATCGATAGAAACCTTAGAGGCAGTTGATGAAATTGGAATAAAAATAGCACAAAGTGTAGTAGCCTTTTTTGAAGATCCAATTAATAGAACTAGAATTGAAAAATTAAAAGCTATAGGTGTTCAGTTAGCTTTAAGTGAAGAATCATTAGAAGGACAAACAGAAACCTTTACAGGTAAAACATTTGTAGTTTCAGGAGTGTTTACTCAAGTTTCTCGTAAAGAATTAAAAGCTTTGATAGAAAAGCACGGAGGAAAAGCTTCTAGCTCCATTTCGGCTAAAACGGCTTATGTAGTAGCAGGCGATAAAATGGGGCCTAGTAAGTTAGAAAAAGCAGAAAAGTTAGGAGTAGCTATCTTATCAGAACAAGAATTTTTAGACATGTTACCATAAAGGTAACATGTCTAAAAAAAGTATTAGAAGTCTAGTTCTTGCATACTTTTAATATTATTTTCTAAAGAGTCTATCTTAGAAAACAATTTGTTAAAGAAAATACTTTTTTCTTTCTCGTTACCAACATTTAATAATTTAGAGTTTTCTAATAATGTATTTAGGTATTCGCGAGTATGAAAACAAGCATCAGGATCACTTGTTTTAAAAAAATTCATAGCTGTATTTTGAATATATAAAGCAGAGCCTAAAGGAGAATCAAAAAATATTTGATTACCCATTACAATTAATTCATTGTAGTATAATCTAAACTTACTTTCTGGATAAGCTTTTTCTTTTAACCTTTTAATTGTTTTTCTAAGTTCTTTACAAATAATTAAAGCATCGTAATTTGTTAGTTGATTAACAGATAAGTAATAATGTATTTGTTTTAAAGTACTATTAAGAGTAGTAATATCCCATATTTCAGTAACATCAGTTTCATCATATTTTTCTCCCATTTCTCTGTATGCTTTTTTTAAAGCAGCAGGAATTTCGAAATTCGTAAATAGCTTATCCTTAAAAGAAGGATTTAATAATTTTTGCCATACAAATATTTTAAATTTTGATAAAAAGTCAGATTCAAAAGTACAAGTTACGGCTAAGTCTTTGGTAGCGTATATAATAGAGGTATTTTCTATAGTTGCTATAATATCTAATTGTTGACAAAACCCACTAAAATAATTTATAAAATCTTTAATGTTTGTAGTTATTTGCGTTTTGTGAAAAGGAATTATGTCTTGATCTCCTATTTTGTACACATTATCAATCGATAAACGAAAATCCTTAGCTAATTTTACAGCCTCTTCAATTGAAAGCTTTGCATTACCACTTACTCTACGTTGTGCAGATGCATAGCTAATATCAAGTGACTCAGACACTACATCGATTAAAGACTTGTTTTCATCCGTTAATTGACTTATTTTTAGAAGAAGTTTGTCTTGATTCATTTTTAAATAGTTAAGTTTGGGTATTTCGATTTCCGAAAAAAAAATATTTTTTTTTACGAAAATAGAATATTTTTTATGAATATAACATCATACCTTTGTCATGGGGGTAGAAAAAGTATAACAAATTTACTTTTCACAAAAAAAAGTGATTAAAATATTTTTTCTTTATGAACTGTGGTTCATTTATTAAAACACCAATCGAAAGATTGGTGTTTTTTGTTTTTATATAAAATATTAATGTCTACTCTACAGTTCGGTACTAC
>CAZJGP010000217.1:0-6606 GCA_964545595.1 uncultured Flavobacteriaceae bacterium
AATAGGTTTAGTCAAAGAAAAATTTAACCAAAAAATTGATTTAGATGGCAAAAAAGGACTCTTACATTTTACTTATGGTGATAAAAAAAGTCTTCCTTTTAAATTAGATAATAAAGAAGAAATTTCACTTGAAATAAATAAGTTTTTTGTTTTAAAAAATATTTCTCTTTCTGCAATACTTAAGGTAATCATTCCTTTATTTCTAATGTGCTTTTGCTTCCATAAAGCTTCTGGAATTGGATATTATGTTTTTGGAGCCGTTACAATTTTAGCTCTTATTATATTTATTTTAAACAAAAATAAATTAATGCTAAAAGAAGTTAATTAATAACACCTAGTACATATTATCCTATAATGAAAAATAATACAGTGCCATCAGATTTTAAGCAAAATGAATTAAAAAACTTAAAAGGATCAACAATTGAAATTGATAAAAACCCTTTAACGTTTTTAAGAAAAAATAGTAAAGAAGGAATCAGTATTATTAAAGGAATGTTTGGTACAATATTACTATTTGGTACTATTAATATGGTTTTAATTATATTTTCAATTTTTAAATATTTTACAAGTAATTCTAATACGGTTAAGTTTTATGACCTATTAATAGCTCTTTTAATTTGTGTTTCTTTTGGTATAATAGCCTATGTAAAATCTTATAGAAATGCTATAAACAAAGCTATTAATATTGCTTATGATAAATTGAATTATTTATTGCAAAAGTTTTGTAACCTGGTTGTAGAAAAAGTTATTACTATTTTTAAAACTAAAAAAGAAAACCTTAATTCTGAAAATTTAAATGAATTAATTAGTATTCAAGAAATTTTAAATAAGATCTTTTCAAAACTCCCGAAATTTATAGTAAAAGGAATTACAATGCTACTTAATAAAATTGATGTAATAGATTTGTTATTAGAATTTAAAGATGATATTCAACAAGGAAATAAAGAAGAGGCTTCAAATAAATTATTCACAAAAATAGATACTCAAATAAAAGAAGCCTTACTTGCTGATACTTCTAAAACATGGGTGTACTGGTTATTACCAGTAAACATAATAATCGTTTTAGTATTCGTATTTTTAAAACTTACTTAATTAGTTATAATAAAAAACACAACACATAACATATGGGAATTTTCGATTTATTCAAAAAAAAGGAAGAAGAACCACACTACGACCCTACTAATATAAAAATTACAGACCTTGAACAAGGTTATTTATTAGATTATGATCTAGAAACTTGGACCGTAAAAAAAATGAGTGAATATGATTGGGGAGACAATCATTTTTCTAGAGAATTCTTAATAGAATCTAATGGAAAAACACGTTATTTGACTATCGATGAAGAGGATACTCTTGAGATCTGTTTATACGAAAAAATTAAGTACCGAAAACTAGGTTCATTCGTTAAAAATCATTTTGGGGAACATAATAAATTTCCAGAAGAAATAACATATGACTCTATTACTTATTATTTTGACGAAGAAACTCCAGGATATTACAGAGATGTGGATACTGAAACTTGGGAAGAATTAATTTCTTTCGATTTCAGTAATGATGATGAAGATAAATTTTTAAATATTGAACAATGGGATGAGAATGATTTTGAAGCCAGCATAGGAATCAAATTAAAACCATTTGAAATTAGCAATATTTTACCAGCAAGTTAACAACTGACAATAACTATGAATATTAAAAGTATTTTTTTTGGTGTAATGATATTTTTTGCACTTTTCTATGCCTGTAGTGGAGATAAAAAGCCCAAATTTGTAAAATCTCCAATTGATAATTTAATTACAAAATATATCGATAAAAATGACTTTTCGATCATTCTTGCAGATATGGATTATAAAGAGAGTAATGATAAATATTATCATAAATATCGTATAATTTTCCAAGACAAAAAGCCAAATCTTACTAAAGAACAATTAGCGGACACTACTGCTGTAGCTAATGACATTACCATTGAAACAACGGATTGGCAAGAGGTTTCCCCTATTATTTTTGAAGATCATCAAAATGATTTGGGAATGACTATCTTAAGTAAAAAAGATGGAGTTTTAGATAAAAACACTGCTCCTGCTGGGGCTAACGGTTATGTAGGAAATGAACGTTATGGTCATTGGAATACTCATAGTAACGGAAGTTCTTTTTGGGTGTTTTATGGTCGTTACCGTCTAATGACCGATTTATTTTATGGGCCTCGCTACGGTTATGGAGGTTATTATGGTTATCAAAGAAATGACTGGAACAACTATCGCCAAAATTACCGAGGATCAAAAGATTATTATGGGCAGAACAAGCAATATGGTACTAATTCTAAAAATAATAATAACACTAGTTGGAACAAAAAACCGGCAAGTTTTAAAAGTAAAGTGAATAGTAAGGTTGCTCGCAGTTCTTCTGATTTAAAATCAAGAGGCTATTCTTCTAGAAAAAGTTATTCAAAAACATCAAGAAATTCAAATCGTTTTAGCAGCAGCTCTTCATCCAGAGGAGGTAGTGGTGGTTACGGAAAATAAAATATATAAAATGGAAATTTTAAAAGAATATTTAGATTTATCTAGTTTTGCACATAGCTTTGGTTATTTGCTTAGTGCTTTTGTTTTATTTTTCGTTGGAAAAGTAACTTACAGGTTTTTAAATCCAAAAATCAATATTCAGTCAGAACTTGTTGAAAAAGACAATTTAGCATTCATTATATCTTATGTAGGATATTTTGGTGCCTTACTTGCCATTTTGGTTGGTGCTATTTCAGGTGAAAGTCATGGATTCTTAAATGATATATTATTAATATGTATATTCAGTATTTTAGGTATTATTCTTCTTCATATTTCAATTATACTTGCTAATAAATTTATATTATCTGGGTTTTCTATTAAAAAAGAAATATTAGATGATCAAAATGAAGGAACAGGACTTATTGAAGCTGCTGTCTATTTAGGTAATGGTTTCATTTTATTTGGAGCATTAGTAGGAGAATCTGCTTCTTTAAATGAGGGTATTATTACTTTTATTACATATTGGGCCATTGGTAATTTAATATTAATTATTAGCAGTAAAATATTTAGTTTGTGGATACCTTATGATATTCATAAAGAAATTGAAAAAGATAATGTAGCTGCAGGAACTGCCTTTTCCGGAGCATTTATAGGTATTAGCATTATACTTATGAATGCATTAATGGATCCTTTTATAAGTTGGACAAATTCAATAATTGATATTTTATTATACAGCTTACTTGGTGTTATTTTACTACCTGTAATGCGTTTTATAACGGATAAAATTATTTTAACTGGTCAAAACTTAAACGATGAAATTTGTAATCAAGAAAAACCTAATATTGGAGCTGGCTTAATTGAAGCTTTCTCTTATATAGGAGCTGCTATTTTAATTTTATGGGCTTTTTAAAAAGTAATTCTTTTGTTTTAAAAGCCGCTATTTTTGCAACAGGTTTTGCAGGTATAGTAGCCGAATACGTATTATCTACCTTAGCCACTTATTTTATTGGAAATTCAATTTTTCAATGGACTATGATTGTTTCACTCATGCTATTTTGTATGGGATTAGGTAGTCGGTTGAGTAAAAAAATAACTAAAAATTTAATTCAAAACTTTCTAATTCTAGAAGTTAGTCTTTCTTTAGTTGTTGCTTTTTCATCGGTTATCGTATATACTATTGCTGCA
The DNA here is from genome assembly GCA_964545595.1 of uncultured Flavobacteriaceae bacterium. Taxonomy (GTDB): domain Bacteria; phylum Bacteroidota; class Bacteroidia; order Flavobacteriales; family Flavobacteriaceae; genus Aquimarina. The sequence continues at coordinate 3,684 of CAZJGP010000217.1, forward strand.
TTTTCATCGTACTACGAAATATTTATTTATACTCTAAGTATGCTTGTTGGGCTCTTAATTGGATTAGAAATCCCTTTAGTTGTTCGTATTAATAAAGAGTATGAAGATTTAAAAAGTAATATATCATCCATATTAGAGAAAGACTATTATGGTAGTTTACTTGGTGGAGTATTTTTTGCCTTTATTGGTTTACCCATTTTAGGTCTATCCTACACTCCTTTTGTTTTGGGAATAATCAATTTCTTAGTTGCTTATATTGTATTAATTAGGTTTAAAGAAAAAATTACTCCTAAACGCCGATTAACAAATTTAAACTTATTACTTACCGTTACTTTCCTTGGTTTGTTGGCTGGTATAACTTTTACCAAACCTATAATTCAGTGGGGAGAACAAAAAAAATATAAGGACAAAGTTGTTTTTTCAGAGCAAACCAAATATCAAAAAATAGTACTTACTGAATGGAAAGATGAACATTGGTTATATTTAAATGGTAACCTTCAATTTTGTTCTATTGATGAAGAAATGTACCATGAACCTTTGGTGCACCCTATAATGCAATTGTCTAAAAAGCCAAAAGATGTTTTGGTTTTGGGTGGCGGAGATGGTTGTGCTGTTCGCGAAATTTTAAAATATCCTACGGTTCAAAAAATTGACATGGTAGATCTGGATCCTAAAATGACTGAATTAGGAAAAGAAAATCCAATACTTATAAATATTAATTATGGATCCATGAATAGTTCCAAACTAAATATTTATAACAAAGATGCTTATAACCATTTGGAAAATGACAATACTTCTTTTTACGATGTGATCATTATCGATTTACCAGATCCTAGAAACATTGAATTAGGTCGTTTATATTCTCATGAATTTTACACGCATTGTTATCGTAAACTTAGACCTAACGGATATATTATTACACAATCTGGAAGTCCGTATTTTGCTACGCAAGCATTTAATTGCATAAACAACACCTTAAGCTCGGTTGGTTTTAATACTATCCCTTTGCATAATCAAATTATATCTATGGGTGAATGGGGTTGGATTCTTGGAGCAAAAAACACCTCTAAAAAAGTACTTAAAGACCAATTAAAAAAACTAGAATTTAATAATATTGATACCAAATGGATTAATAATGAAGCTATGAGCTTGTTAACTTCATTTGGAAAGGATAGCTTTTTTAATCAAAAAAAGATAGATTCAACTGAAATAAATAAAATTCACAATCCTATATTGTATAAATATTACCTTGAAGGAAATTGGGATTTGTACTAAAACAAAACGCATGCTTACTGATTACAAACAAGTAGAAGCTAAAATTTACAATGATACCCATTGGGTTAATGAGTGTACGCCTATTGTTTTAAAGGAAACATATGAAGACCTTTTAATTAAAAGTGGTTTCACTATAATTTCATTTAACGAACACCATTTTGATAAACAAGGTTATACTTGTTTTTGGTTACTTGCTGAAAGCCACTTAGCTATACATACTTTTCCGGAAAGCAATAAAACTTACGTTGAATTAAGTAGTTGTAATCAAGAGAAATTGGAACATTTTAAAAACTTTATTAAATAGATGAAGCACTCTTTAAAAATAACCATAATTGTATGTGCTACACTAACTTATAATTTTCTGGTTTATGTACTCTATTTAGTAGAATCTAGCTCTCCTGATGGAAACATAACTAATTTACCAGATACATATTGGTATACTTTAGTAACACTAACAACCGTAGGATATGGTGACTTTTTTCCTGTAACTTTTTGGGGTCGATTAATCGGCTTTATGTTTGTTCTAGGAAGTTTAGGAATTTTAGGTTATTTACTAGCCGAATTAAATTTAAAAATAAAAAAATACTTTAAAAAAAGAGAAATGGGACTTTTAGGAACAGACTTAACAAATCACTGCGTAATAATTGGATGGAACTCTTTTTCAAGAAAAGTAATAGAACAGGTAGTTACGGCTAAAGAACCACTTGCGGTAGTAGTTGATAACGAAACCGATTTAAAACAAATAAAGCAACTATATAAAAACAAATCCTGTTTTGTTTTATTAGCTGATCGAGCTGATCTTGATATTCTAGAAAAAATTAATATTACGCAATCCAAAAGAGTGTATATAAATTTTGAACAAGACACAGAAACCCTAATATTCTCTATTAGTTTAAAAAAGCAATATAACAACCTAAATTGTGTAGTAGCTATTGAAAACATCGAGTTAAAAGAATCTTTTAATTATTTAGGAATCCAATATATAATTCCAAAAAAAGAAATTGTTTCAAAATTTGTTGCTAGTTATATTTTTGAACCTAATGTTGCTTTACTTACCGAAGATCTAATTTCAACATCCTTAAAATCGGACGATTTAGATATTTGTGAAAAACTGATTACCGCTAGCTCTCCTTTAATTGGAAAAAACTATAATGAAACCTTCGTAGATCAAAAAACGAAAAATAATATCATATTATTAGCCATTAATAGAGCTGGTGAACTTATTAAAAATCCTTCAGGAGATTTCATTATCGCAGAAAATGACATTATTGTTTTTATAGCTGATGGTAAGCAAAAACCTTTATTACATTAATAAAATTAGTATATATTTATGTTGTGGCTAATTAGAAAAAATGAGATACTTATTAATATTCTTTTTCATACAAAGTTTTATAACTTATTTGTAAGCTTCCCCTAAACCCGAACTGTTTAAAAGTAGAATAATAATCTTAATTTTAAATAGTATGAGAAAGAGTAAATTTACACCAACCCAGATTACAAGTATTTTAAAAGTGGACTTGCAACAAAAAACTGGACACTTAGATAAGAGTTATGCAGCTACGTTATATTGATTCATTTCTTTTTCAAATTGCATTATTGATTTATTACCTAGAGTAGAATGTATTCTTCTACGATTATACCAAGTTTC
>CAZJGP010000218.1:0-6649 GCA_964545595.1 uncultured Flavobacteriaceae bacterium
TAGGAGTTACTTTGGCACCATTAAACGTTGGCCAGTCTTCTAAAGCAATTTCTTGGTCGACTTCATCTTTAATTTTCTGTTTTGCTTCTTCAATAGAAACACCATCTTCAAATTCAGCAATAATTAATCCGTAATCTTGATTTGATGTTGAGGTAAGTTTAGAAACATTACTTACGTTTTTTAAACGATCTTCTAAAGGGTCTGTAATTAACTTCTCAATATCTTCAGCAGTATTACCTGGATAAATAGAGCTAATGTAAATTTTAGTATCTCTAATTTCAGGAAAGTTCTCTCTGGGCATACCAAAATAAGCGGATAGTCCTAAAATTAAGAATAAGAACATGATTACATAAATAACTGTTTTGTTATTTATTGCCCAAGACGAAAGTCCAAACTCTTTATTTATGTTATTGTTTGTACTCATAACTTTTTAGTTTAAAACCTGTATTGGTTGTTCGTTCTTAACACTACGTGCACCTTCTTGTATAAGTAAATCTCCTACAGTAATTCCGGTTAAAACTTCAACTAAACTACCTTGCGATTTTCCGGTTTTAATAGTTTTTTGAATGGCAATATTTTCGTTTTTATTGTTTTTGCCAACAGTGTAAACATATTGTGATCCTTCTGAATTTTCAGATATTAAACTTTGCGGAATTAGAATTGCTTTTTCGTTTAGATAATCGTTAATTTTTAAACGAGCAGTTAGATTAGGCTTTAATAATTTTTCTGTATTTGGAATAGAAATATCTATAGTATAAGTTCTATTAACTGGGTTAATAAAGTTTGAACTTTGATCTATTTTAGAAGGATATGTTTTTCCTAAAACAGGAATTTCAATTAGGGTAGTTGTTCCTTTTTTTATGGTAGTAATATACCTTTCAGGTACATCTACCTGTACGTACATTTTATCAAGATTAACAATACGTAAAATTTGAGAAACTCCAGGAGAAACAACATTTCCTTTTTCAGTAATAATATTATCAATAGTTCCACTAAATGGAGCTGTAATTATAGTTTTACTAAGTGTTGTTTTTAATTGGTCAACTGCTTTTTGTTGTGCTTCGTAACTTGTTTTGGCTTGTAAATACTGAATTTCACTACCTATTTTTTGATTCCATAAGCGCTCTTGTCTTTCAAAGGTTGTTTTAGCAAGTGCTGTTTGAATTTCTAATTGAGAAACTTGTAATGATAAACCACCGTCATCAACTTTAGCTAAAGCTTGACCTTTTTTTACATATTGCCCTTCTTTTACATACATTTCGGTAAGTAAACCTGCAAATTTAGGTGTTAACACTAAGTTTTGTTTAGTTTCTAAATTACCTTGTAATTCAATATAATGATTAAACAAAGTGTCCTTTATTGTATACGCAGTTACTAAAGGGATATTTTTATTAGGACTTGCTTTAGCAATAGCAGCATCTAATTGCTTAATTTGTGCAATAATACTTTGTTGCTTGTTATTAAGTTCTTTCTTTTTTGCTCTAATGCTTTTTAGGTCATTAGTAGCAATAATACTTTCAATAGTAGCTTCCTTTGAACCACAGCTAATTAAAATAGCGATAAGTAATGGGTATAATAATTTTTTCATGATTGGAATTCTATAAGTTGAAAACGTTTAAAATAGATTGTAAAGCAGCATTACTGTTTATTAATTGCAATTGAGCTTGTAAATGTTGTTGTTGTGCCGAGTATAATTGTTGTTGCGCCTGTCGTAACTCGAAACTACTGGCAATACCTTCTTTGAATTTTATTTGATTCTTTTTCTCAATACGTTCAGAAAGTTTTAAGTTTTGTTCTAACGTATTTAGATTAGCAATAGCAAATTCATAATTGCTTTTTGCTTGTTGGTATCCAAGCTGAATTTTTTCAGAATTTTCGTTATGAGAAATTAAAGCTTGTTCGTATGATAATTGTGCTTGTTTTGTTTTTGCACTTCGCAAAAGCGAACTAAAAATAGGAACATTTATAGATGCTCCTATGGCCGAATTAAAAAACCATCGTTGATTAGTGCTATGAAAAGAATCGAATGAAGCACCGTTAGCAATAGATCCAATTTGAGCAAAGGCAGCTAACGAAGGTAGCGCTTTACTTTTTTCAAGACGGACCTCTAAACGACGTTGCTCTACAAGTAATTGTGATAATTTGTAATCGTTATTTTTGCTAATGTCAAAGTCTTTAAATACAGTATTAGAACTAGCGTTTTTAATTGTAATGCTATCTAAATTGTCTGTTAATTTTAAATTACTAGTTAAAGGGATACCTAATGATAGTTTTAACATTTGCTCTGATATTTGATCTAAGCGCTGTGTGTTATTTAATTGATTTTTTAACTGTAATAATGTTATTTGTAACTGCTCAACATTTTCTTCTTCGGTTAATCCATTTTCATATATTTTTTGAAGTTCATTAAGAGTAGTTTCAATATTTGTAATGTTATTTTCAATTACCGAAATACTTTCTTTAGTAAGTAATACAGCACCATATGAGTTGGTAACCCCTTCAATAATTAATAAATCTTGTTTTTCTTTTTGTGTATTGGTATAATCTACAAATACCGAAGCTGCTTTTAAACCAACTAAATAAGAACCATCAAAAATTAATTGCGTTAAAGTAGCTGCAACAGTACTGTTAAAACGTGATCCAATAGGAACTTCTTGTAATACTCCTTGAACTTCGAAAACAGATACAGGTAAATCAGGTGAAAATTGGTAAGTACCTTCGGCATTTATTTGTGGTAAACCAGCAGCTATTGTTTCCCATTTTTTCTTTAATGCTTTAGCAACTTCTTTATTAGCGTTTTGAGCAGTGTAACTGCTGTCAATAGCAAATTGTATGGCTTCTTTTAAGTTAAAACTGTAATTCTTTTTTTGAGCGTTTATAGCTATTGAAGAACAGATTGTTATTAAAATTAAAAATGCTGTTTTCATTATAATCGGTTTTGTTGAATTTGTTCTAATATTTCTACTCCTTTTGGCTTTGCAATTCCTCTAATATGATAATCTAAATACGTAGTTACGGTTCTATGTGCAGGGAAAATTTCTTTAGGGAAAAGCTCGTCGTTTTTTATTCCGGTAATCGAAACAAAATAAATTCTAGAAATAAAACCAGTGTCTAATTGTTCTCTATAAATTTCGTTTTCAATACCTCTTTTTAAGTTATTTAAAATACACTCATGAGCTACTTCAAACTGTTTTTGCATTAAGCTTTCATGTGTTTTAGGGTAATATTTTTGTAATTGATATAATGGTGAAGAATTTTCATTCTTTAAATTTTTTTGTACAAAGTCATTTACCACAAATAACTCTTCTATAGGATTGTAATTTTGTGATATAATATGATTGATACCAGCTCTTATAGAGTCAAATAAATAATTAGAGACTTCGTTTACTAAAATATTCTTTGTTTTAAAATAAGTATATATAGTTTTTTTAGACATTCCCATACTCGATGCCAAATCGTCCATAGTAACACTTTTAAAACCTTTTGATAAAAAAAGTTCGGTAGCGTTGGTTATTATTTGATTTTCTAAAGATTCTTCACTATTCATAATGCAAATATATAGACGGAAACTTTAGAAACAAAAATAGTTTCTGAAGTTTTGATAAAAAATTAACTTTATAGTAGGTTGTGGTGTAAAGTGTTGTAGATTAGTAATTAAAGGTTGAAAATGTATTTTTAGTGTTACTCTTCTATAAATAAAAACAAACACTATTTTTTGGTTTTTATTAAATAAGCTATTTTAGAGGCAAAAGAATTTTTGTGCAGAAATTAGCCTTATACCAACAGCAGTTTTTAGAGTATTTAGAACAAAATAGTCGTGTAGTAGAACCTAGAAATTTATACGAACCAATACATTATATATTAAATTTAGGAGGAAAACGTATTCGTCCAATTTTAACATTAATGGGAGCGGATATTTTTGGATCGACAACAGAAGAGGCTTTGCCTGCTGCTTTAGCGGTTGAGGTGTTTCATAATTTTTCGTTAGTACATGATGATATTATGGATGCAGCACCTTTAAGAAGAGGAAAAGAAACAGTGCATACTAAATGGGATATCAATACGGGTATTCTATCAGGAGATGCTATGTTGATTCAAGCCTACCAAAATTTTGAGGTTTATCCGCCAGAACTTTTTATACAGTTAGCAAAATTGTTTTCTACCACAGCATTACAAGTTTGCGAAGGACAACAATACGATGTAGATTTTGAAACACGTAGTGATGTTACCGAAGAAGAATATTTACATATGATTACCTATAAAACTGCAGTTTTAGTAGGGGCAGCCTTTCAAATGGGAGCAATTATAGCAAATCAAGATACAAAAGAACAAGAAGCTATTTATAACTATGGTAAGCTTTTAGGTATTGCATTTCAATTACAAGATGATTATTTAGATGCTTTCGGTAACCCAGAAACTTTTGGTAAACAAGTTGGTGGAGATATTATTGAGAACAAAAAAACTTATTTGTATTTAAAAGCAATTGCATTAGGAACGCCCAAAGAGAGTAAGGAATTAAAACATATTTTTTCGGAAGAGTACGGAGGAACAGATCAAGAAAAAATTGCTTTAGCGAAAGATGTTTTTGAAAACTCAGGTGGTGCAGAAGCTACAAAAGAAGCAATTGAACTATACACGAATAAAGCTTTAGCAGCTGTGTCGAATTTAAATATTTCAGAAGATAATAAACAAATGCTTATTGATTTTGGAACTTATCTTATGAATAGGAGGGTGTAATAAAGAGTTAGTTTATAACCGCATCGCCTCGTAATTTCCTATAAGCTTTACGGGCTTCAACATAATAAATACTGTCAGCATGGTTAAAGATTATTTGTTCAAAATTGTCTTTTGCCTCAGTAATTTTTTCTTGCTTAGTATATAGTGTACCTAATTGATAATAGGTGTCGTCAATTAATAAACTATTAGGGAAAAATGAAACTATTTTATTGTAACAATCAATTGCTTCAGTGGTTTTGTTTTCTGCTAAAAATAAAGCTGCTTGTTTAAAAAGGGCATCATCTTCAATAGCGTTTCCTTTATAATCGCGTGCTATTTCATTAAATACTTCCATTGCTTTTTTGGGTTGCTCCTGAAAAGTATATAATTCTGCTTTAGCATATAATTTAAGAGCAGTAAAAGTGGAGTCTTCTTGTGTATTATCGTCAATAACTAAAGCTAATTGCATAGCGTCGTTGGCAATTAATTGTGTAGTAGAAGCTTTTAGAACATTTAATTGTGTTTTAGCCCATTCAAAATCTCCTTTATAATAACTTGCTTTTGCAATTTTAAAACTAGCCTCTTGAGATAAGGGGTGGTTTTTTACTTTCTTTTTTGCACGCGTATAATTAATTAAAGCTTGATTAAACTTATTGTCTAATACCAAAATATCAGCCAATAAAATTTCAATCTTTGCTTTTTCAATTTTATTAAAACCTTTTTTAAGCAATGGTTTTAATAAACTGGCAGCTTGTTTTTTTTCATCTTGCTTAAAACCTAAAAAATGTGCGTAATCAATTAATAAATTTAAAGTCTTTTTATTTTTTCCATATTGATCAATTAAAGAAACATAAGTTTCATTAATATTAGCATATTCTTTTGGAGAGGCAGTCTCAATTAATAATTGCTGTAATTGTCCGTGAGCACCTATAACATAACTTTCTTGTTCACTTTTTTCAATAACAAAATTTAAAGCCTCTTGTGCGGTTTTATAATCGTTGTTTTCTTTAGCATTGTAGGCTAAGTCTATAATTTGCGGAATACCATCGTCTGTTTTAGCATAGATGGCTTTTTCTTGTAAAAAAGATTTTCTGAATTGTTTTTGTTGGGAGTACATCCAACTTAATAATTCATTGTATAAAATATTTGGCTCTACCTGGTTTTTCTTTAATAATGTTTTTCTAAAAATAATGTTAGCTTCGTTTTCAGGGTCTTCTGTAATAAATTCGTCTAATCTTCTTTTAATATTTACAATGTAATTAGGTCGTTGAATCATGTAATCTAAATAGTTGTCAAACATGTTACTGTATTCTCTTAACTCTCCATACATACGTCCAATTTCTAAACCATAGCTAAGAGCCTCATTATCTTCCATGGCAATATTAAAACAAGCAATAGCAGGTTTTAGCAAATTATAAGATTGAAAAAGGCGTGCCATATAACTGCCTTTATTAGGTGTTTTTTTAGTGTATTCAATAACTTCGTTAAAAGTAGCTTCAGCTTTAGCTTTATTTTTACTAATGTTATGTGTTACCCCAAGTTCTAAAAGATACTCTAACCTGGTTTTATTTTGTTTAAAACTAGTTTTTAAAAGCTGTATAGCATTATCATAACGCTCTAGTTGTCGGTACGTTTTTGCTAAACCAATAACAGTTTGCGAGTTTGCTTTGTTTTTACTGTAAAGATCTTCGTAACTAGCTAATGCTTTTTCTAACTGCCCTTGTTCGTAATAGTTACGTGCAATTTGTAGGTTTTGCGAAAAACCAATTGCAGAAAAGAAAAAACTTATGAGAATAAAAAAAATGCGCATTAAGCTAAGATAGCAAAATGCGCACATTTTTTTGTTGTAATATTTGAATATCAGTAAGTAACTGATTAATCAATCTTATCGAACCCACAATAAGGGATCAATACTTCTGGTATTTTAATACCA
>CAZJGP010000219.1:0-4459 GCA_964545595.1 uncultured Flavobacteriaceae bacterium
CAATATATTTTTGAGTATGTTTCACTAATTGTTTACCTATATTAAAATCTCCACAACCTAAATCGCAAACTGTAATGGGTTTATTAAACGATTTTAAAAAAGAAACTACACTATTTATATAAGGCTCTACTATTTCAGAAAGATGAGAACCTTCTCCTGAATAAAACATACCATCTCCTTCTCCCCAAAGATTCATATCATACACTTGATCCATTGCCTTTTTTGTAGGCCATGGTTTTTTCTCTTTTTTAGTATTGTCCATTTAAAAATGTAATCGTATCTAATTTAAATAAAAAAGCCTCTAAAATTTAGAGGCTTTTTTTTATTATTTATGGTAACCATTTCTTTTCAAAATTTGGCTCACGTTTTTCTAAAAAGGCATCCCTTCCTTCTTTTGCTTCATCAGTCATATAAGCTAAACGAGTAGCTTCACCTGCAAAAACTTGTTGCCCAACCATACCATCATCGGTAAGGTTCATGGCAAATTTCAACATCTTTATAGATGTTGGCGATTTTGCTAATATTTCTTGAGCCCACTCATATGCTGTATCTTCTAACTCATCATGTGGTATTACGGCGTTAACCATTCCCATTTCAAAAGCTTCTTGAGCAGAATAATTTCTTCCTAAAAAGAAAATTTCACGCGCTTTCTTTTGCCCTACCATTTTTGCTAAATATGCAGAACCGTACCCTCCGTCAAAACTGGTAACATCTGCATCTGTTTGTTTAAAAATAGCATGTTCTTTACTGGCTAAAGTTAAATCGCAAACTACATGTAGGCTATGCCCACCTCCTACTGCCCAACCAGGGACAACACAAATAACTGCTTTAGGCATAAAACGAATTAATCGTTGTACATCTAATATATTTAAACGGTGATAACCATCTTGACCTACATAACCTTGGTGACCACGTGCTTTTTGATCTCCTCCACTACAAAAACTATAAACTCCATCTTTTGTAGATGGACCTTCTGCGCTAAGTAAAACTACACCTATACTGGTATCTTCTTGTGCATCATGAAAAGCCTCTAACAACTCACTTGTAGTTTTAGGTCTAAAAGCATTACGAACATTAGGCCTATTAAAGGCTATACGTGCTACTCCATCACATTTTTTATAAGTAATATCTTCAAACTCTTTAACCGTTTTCCAGTTGATAGTGCTCATATGTATTTATTTTATTCCAAAAGTAAGAGATTTAATTGCATTGCCCAAGAATTTTAAAACTGTGCTAAATTTTAGAAAAAACAAACTATACAAATTCATTGAATACATTACCTTTGTGTTAAACGTTGGTAATTCAATTGTATGCCATCACAGACACATTAACTCTTAATTATAAAATTTTGGAAAGTAAAAAAGCCCAAAAACTTATTGATAAAATATTATCAGAATTAGATCACGCAGGAATTATTATTAATACTGTGGTTGATGACTTAAAAGAATTACGAACATACGCTTTAGCACAACAAAATCCATTACTTGTTAAGTTATTAAGATTAACTTACGAGCATATTTTAGCTAACGAAACATTTTCTATTGCCATTCCTGATGATGAGCCAATTGAGGAAGAAAATAAAGAAGGAGTAGAAGTTGCTGTAGCTACAGAACAAGATCATGATCCAAAAGAAAGTTTACATTATCTAATTTCTCTTTTTAAAGATCCTGAAAATAAAATAAACATTTTAGATCTTAGAGCTTATCGTGATGCTCTTAATAACTTTTAATTAGAAAGTTATTTTTATATAAACAAAAAAGACTCCTTTTCTCAAGGAGTCTTTTTTGTTTACTAGTCTTATGTGTAAATTAAACATGGTGCTAGTTGCGGTTTTTGTGCAACTATATTATTAATAAATATCTTTAATTCTTCTATTTCGTGAGGAAGCAAACGCTTCACTGCTTTATCAACCTCCTTAATAAATAAATTAACATCAAAACTAACTTTTTCTAACACTGTAATAGTGTAATCGAACATAGCTCTTGCCATAATTATTTTTGTTTTTAATAAATATATTATTCTAAATAGGAATAATATTAATTATCATTTTCTCTAACAATATAACGAAATATATAATATTATATTACAATATTAAGATTTTATTATACATTTTTTACTTTTAAAGTCCATTCAAAGTTAAATTCGGAAACTACAATTCCGTCTTTATTTACCCCTTGTGAACTCAACCAAAATGTTTGCCCTTCTCCTGTCTTAATGGTTAATTCTATTGCTTCTTTTATTTTTGAACCCTCACTACACGTAAATATTATTTTTCCGGTTGCCTTTTTTAAGAAAGTAGAATTATTTTGAGCTACCAGCATCGAAATTTTTTTATTACTACTATTTATTTCATTCATTACTAAAGCTCCTGTACTTAATTCTGCTGCCATAGATTGAACAGCAAAATACATGGAACGAAAAGGATTTTGATTTTTCCATTTATGCGTAACACTAACCTCACAAGTATCTTCTAGTAAATTAGTTACACGAACTCCTGTCCACCAAGCAGCAGGTAATTTAAAAAACAGAAAACGATTTATGTTCTTTTTATTGAATTTCATAATAAAACATATTTATAATTATCAATATATAAAATAAACTATCAATAAATCTTTTTTATAGAAATCTCTTTTCTATGAAGCCTTACTTTACAATTATATTTACTAGTTTAAAGCATTATTTACTAAATTTACCCATTAACTAAAATTATTTAAAATTTTGAAAAAACAATACTTAATAATTTTTGCCTTACTATTTTCTATTATTGCTACTGCTCAAAAAGGAGATAAACTTAAAGGGAATAAAATATTAGAAACAAAAACAACCGAAATTCCTAGTTACAAAATATTAGAAATTGGAGAAGAGTTTGAAGTTGTACTAGTGGAACAAAAAAAACCAAGAGTAGTTGTTGAAACTGATAGTAATTTTCATGAATATATTAATATTGATGTAAAATCAGAAAAACTTAAAATTCAAACAACTGCCAATATTTCAAGAAACAAAAAACTTTATCTTGAAATAGGGTGTAATGATAGTATCGCTCTAATTGTTGTAAATGGCAAAGCTAAACTTTCAAGTAGCTCTACCATAAGAACTGAAAGAACTAAAGTAATTGCTAATAACTCTGCTAAAGTTGCTATAGATTTTATTAGCGATAGAATTGAATTAGTGGCTAACGGAAAAGGAAAAATAAGCTCTACTATAAATGCTGAGTCTATTGAAATTAATGGAGCTCATGATTCTAACATTACTACTGATGTGGTTACAGAATCTTTAAATATAATTTTAAATGACGATGCTGAAGTAAATATAGCAGGAACCTCTTCAAAAACCATTTCTTTTTTACAAGGAAAGTCTGATTTAAACGCAGCTAATTTAAGTAGTGCCATATTTAACCTTGACAGTAAAGACTCTAGCAAAAGTACTATTAAAGTAACCGATAAATTAACTATTAATAATGCAGGTTCTTCTGAAACAAAAATATTAGGAAATCCTTTATTTGAAATATCTGGGTTTAATGATGAATCTAAGCTTATAAAATTGAAGAAAGCTCCTTCTAATGCTTTTAAAAAGCTTCTCAATTAAGAAATTTACACCTTTAAAAAAAGCCTCATTAAAATCAATGAGGCTTTTTTATTTTATATTTCTCCTAAAATTTGAGCGGCATGATCCTTGGTTTTAACCTTAGATATTACTTGTTCTAAAATTCCCTTTTCATCTATAACAAAAGTGGTTCTATGTATACCCTCATACTCTTTACCCATAAACTTTTTAGGACCCCAAACTCCAAAATCTTCAATTACTGATTTATCTTCATCAGCTAATAAAGGAAAAGGGAATTCGTATTTATTTTTAAAATTAGATTGACGTTTTGCCGTGTCGGCACTAACTCCTAAAATTTCATAACCCTTACTTTGTAAATCTTTATAATTATCTCTTAAATTACAAGCTTCATTGGTACAACCAGGTGTACTTGCTTTTGGATAAAAAAACACAATTAATTTTCTTCCTTTAAAGTTATTTAATTCGTGTGAATTTCCATCTTGATCTAATGCTGAAAAATTTGGAGCTGCATCTCCTACTTGTAATGTTGTCATATTTCCTATTTTTACGCTAAAATTACAAAAATGACTAAACAAGAGAAAATAGCTTTCACTATAAATACTCTTAATGATTTATATCCTGAAATTCCTATTCCTTTAGATCATAAAGACCCTTATACATTACTAATTGCCGTCCTATTAAGCGCTCAGAGTACAGACATTCGTGTAAATCAAATTACACCTATCTTATTCGCTAAAGCCGACAATCCATACGATATGATTAAGTTGAGTGTTGAAGAGATCAAAGACATTATAAGACCTGTAGGATTATCTCCCATGAAGTCTAAAGGAATTCATGGCTTATCGCATATTTTAATAGATAAACATAATGGCAAAGTTCCTGCTAATTTTGAAGA
>CAZJGP010000220.1:0-4026 GCA_964545595.1 uncultured Flavobacteriaceae bacterium
AAGTTATTTCCTTTCTTATCGTAAAAATTATGTCTAATACTGTAAAACCTACCATCTTCGCTAGTCCCTGTTATTTCTTGACTAATAAATACGGGTTCTCCAGGAAAAACTTCTTGAAAATAATGAATCTCTTCTCTTAAAACCACTGATCCCAAACTATTTTTTTTCAAATCGGCATAACTAACCCCTTTTTTTGTCATATAAACCATACGAGTTGCACTCATAAAATTCATATATGCTGAGTTCGCTAAATGCTGATTCGGATCCAAATCGCTCCAGCGAATATTTATTTTGTGTAAAAACATAATTTCTTATTTTCTTTAAAGATATAGAATGAAAAGTTGCTAAAAAAGCAAGTTCTTATTTCTGTATCTTTGCTACTTATTCAAATTGCAAGGATGATATATTCAATGACCGGCTTTGGTAAAGCCGTAACTCAAACAGAAAGTAAAAAAATTAGCATAGAGTTAAAATCTCTTAATAGTAAAAACATTGACTTGAACGCTCGTATGTCTAGTCAATACCGTGAAAAAGAATTAATTTTACGTAATCGTATTGCTAAAAGTTTGGTTCGTGGTAAAGTTGATTTTAGTTTATACACTGAAGCTACTAACGAAACCGCAAAGTCAAATATTAGTGTTCCTGTAGTTAAAGAATATATGGAGCAATTAAAGCAAATTTCTGGCGTAAACGAAAACGAATTATTACAAATTGCAATGCGTTTACCTGACACTTTAAAAACAGAACGTGAAGAAATTGATGCAACTGAATTTAAAGTTATTGAAGATTTATTAGAAGAAGCTATTAAAAACATTTTAGACTACCGTGCTAATGAAGGTGCTGTACTTGAAAAAGATTTTATTTTAAGAATAAACAATATTGCTTCTTTACTTGAAAAAGTAATTGCAATTGACCCTGAACGTATCGAAGGTGTTAGAGCTCGTTTACAAAAAGGAATTTCGGATATTAAAGAAAATGTAGATGAAAATCGTTTTGAACAAGAACTGGTTTACTACATAGAGAAATTTGATATCACAGAAGAAAAAGTACGTTTAAGCAACCACTTAAATTACTTTAAAGAAAATCTTGCTTCGGCAGAATCAAATGGAAAAAAATTAGGTTTTATAGCACAAGAAATTGGTCGTGAAATCAATACAATTGGTAGTAAATCTAACTTTGCACCAATGCAAAAACTAGTAGTTGAAATGAAAGACGAACTAGAAAAAATTAAAGAACAACTTTTAAACGTATTATAATGAGCAACGGTAAACTTATCGTATTTTCTGCCCCTTCAGGAAGTGGTAAAACTACTATTGTTAAACATTTAATAGGCGAAACTAATTTACCTTTAACTTTTTCTATTTCGGCAGCTTCGCGCGAAGCTAGACCAAACGAAGTAGATAAAAAAGATTACTATTTTTTATCGTTAAGTGATTTTAAAAAGAAAATTTCTAACAACGAATTTCTAGAATTTGAAGAAGTATATCCAGATAATTTTTATGGTACTTTAAAAAGTGAAATAGAAAGAATATGGACAACAGGTAAAACTGTAATATTTGATATTGATGTTGTTGGTGGCTTAAATATAAAAAAACAGTTTCCGAAACAAACATTGGCTGTCTTTGTACAACCACCAAGCAAAGAAGAATTAGAAAAACGCTTACGCGGAAGAGGTACTGAAACGGAAGAAAAAATTACTATGCGATTAGCTAAAGCAGATACTGAATTAGCTACTGCTCCTCAATTTGATGCTATTATTACTAATGACAATTTAGATATTGCTAAACAAGAAGCTTTTCAATTAATTAGTAAATTTTTAGGCAAGTAATTTTATTATGAAAAAAATTGGACTCTATTTCGGAACATTTAACCCTATTCACATTGGTCATTTAACCATAGCCAATCATATGGTTGAATATTCTGATTTAGATGAAATTTGGATGGTCGTAACACCACACAATCCTTTTAAAAAGAAAAGTACATTACTTAACAATCATGATCGTTTAGAGATGGTTTATAGAGCTACTAAAGAGTATCCAAAAATTGTACCTAGCGATATTGAGTTTAATTTACCTCAACCCAATTACACCATAAATACCCTTGTCCATTTAGAAGAACGCTACCCTAATAAATCATTCTCACTAATTATGGGTGAAGACAATTTAAAAAGTCTTCATAAATGGAAAAATCACGAGACTATTTTAGAAAATTATAATGTATACGTTTATCCTAGAATCTCTAAAAACACAATTTCTGAGCAGTTTACAAATCATCCTAAAATAACAAAAGTAGCTGCTCCTATTATGGAAATTTCTTCTACATTTATTCGCAATGCTATAAAGAAAAATAAAAACTGTACACCTCTACTTTCTAAAAGTGTATGGGAATATATTGATTTAATGCTTTTTTATAAATAACTAAAAATCAAAATATTACACTTTATTCACTAACTTAACCTGATATTTAACAGGTTATGATTTTAAAACCACAAAATTATCCTTTTTGGGGGCTATGCCTATCTTTTTGTTTTGGTATTTATATTAGCTATTACCTTCCTAACACATTAGCAATTTACACTACTTTAAGTCTAATTGCCATGTGTTCTTTAGTCCTTTTCTACAAAAAAATACCGAATAAAATACTACTTCTTATTTCAAGCTTTCTATTTGTTTTATTGGGATCTATAAGACATCAAATTTCTAATAATCAATATAAAAAAAATCATATTTCAAATATCATAACTACTCATAATTCAAGCTTTCAACAAGCTACCTTTTATATCTACAAAAAACTAAAACCTTCTGCAAAAGCAACTAAATATTACGTAAAAATAAAAAGTATAAACAATAAAAAAGTAATTGGAAAAGCTTTGCTTTCTATTAAAAAGAGCAACAATGCAAAAACTTATAAAATAGGAGATTCTTTTATTACTTATGCCAAAATAACGCCTTTAAAAAACTCTAAAAACCCTTATAGTTTTGATTATACCCAATACTTAAACAACAACGATATAACCCATAAAATATGGCTTAAACAAGAACAATTACACCTAATAAATCCAATAGCCAACAAATGGAATCAATTATCTTTTATCATTAGAAATCATTTAGAAAATAGCCTTAACAAACAATCTTTAAATAACTACACTTTACAACTTACAAAAGCTCTAGTTTTAGGAAACAAATCTGAAATTGACAATCAATTAAAAGAAGATTTTTCTAACGCAGGCGTTATCCACATACTCGCTATTTCAGGATTACACATTGGTATTATCTATTTTATTTTAAATGGAATATTCGGTATTTTTTTCCCTTTTTCTAAAAACAATATTTTAGTTACCATCAGCATTATAATATTACTTTGGTCTTTTGCATGGTTTACAGGCGGAAGTTCTTCTGCAATAAGAGCTACTACTATGTTTACCTGCTTTCAAATAAGCAAAAACCTTTTACGACAACAACATCCAATTAACGCTTTATTTTTAAGCATCTTAACATTGACGCTTTTTAATCCTAATATTTTATTTTCTGTGGGCTTCCAATTAAGTGTTACCGCTGTTGCTGCTATTATTATTGGTGTACCTAAATTACTTTCTTTTTGGTATCCTAAAAGCTGGTTTTTAAACAAAATATGGAGTATTTCTTGTGTTAGTATTTGTGCACAAGTTGGTGTTCTACCATTAAGTATTTATTACTTTCATCAATTCCCTAGCTTATTCTTATTAGCCAATATACCTGTAATGTTAGTTATAGTTTTTCTATTAATATCAGCTATTACTATAGTACTTACAAGTAGTTTCTTTATTATTCCTGAAATCATTATTCAAGCCTATAACAAATTCACTTTGTTAATTATCTGTCTCTTATACACATCTGACGCTGCCACGATCTACTCTGTGTAGATCTCGGTGGTCGCCGTATCATTAAAAAAAAAAAAAATATCTTTGTAAATTCTCTACGTGCACAATTTGACCTTACCTCTTACAACGTGTAGAAGCTCCATGTGTCTTCCGTTATATTCACATGC
>CAZJGP010000221.1:0-7462 GCA_964545595.1 uncultured Flavobacteriaceae bacterium
CGTTTATTACTAGCTTACAAAAGTGGTGTTTTTCCTTGGTTTGAGGAAGGACAACCAATATTATGGTATGCTCCTAACCCGCGTATGGTTTTACTTTTTAAGTATTTAAAAATTAGTAAGTCTATGCGTCAAATTCTCCGTAAGGAAATTTTTAAGGTTACTGTTAACGCTTGTTTTAAAGAAGTTATTACCCGTTGTGCTCACCAAAAAAGAAAAGGGCAAGATGGTACCTGGATTACCGATAGTATGATTGAAGCTTACACTAAATTACATGAACAAGGCAACGCTTTATCTATTGAGGTTTGGCAAAACGAAGAACTAGTTGGTGGTCTTTATGGCGTAGATTTAAAAGAAGAAAAAATATTTTGTGGAGAAAGTATGTTCTCTGCTGTTAGTAACGCTTCTAAAATTGCCTTTTATTATTCTGCTCATTATTTTCAACAAAAGGAATACAAGTTAATTGATTGTCAAATGCACAATGACCATTTAGAAAGTTTGGGTTGTGTTGAGGTTTTAAGGGACGATTTTATGACTGTTTTAAATACAAAAAAGCCTGAAATATAAATTTCAGACTTTTTAATTTTATTATCTATTTTTCTGATTACTTAGAGAAAACGACTAATCCTGCATCATCTCCTCCTTCATTACTTACAATTAGTAAATCACTTCCGTTTGGACTATCCGCAGCAGGAACCACTAATAAACCTTCAGGAGAACTATTTGCTAAACTTTGTAAAAAAATAGGATTAGTTGGGTTTGTTATATTGTAAACAAAAACATCACCACTTCTTTCTAAACCTATAAAAGCATAAACAACATCATCAACTGTTTGTGTAACTACTGATTCTGGCTCTGTTCCTTTTGCATCGCTTCTACTATCTGGGTAAGTTCCTAATGAAACCGATTGTAGGTCAAGCATATTACCGCTATCAAAAACTAAATCGCCACTAGTTGTCCATACACTAAATGAACGACCACCAAAAGTGAAAATCTGATCAATATCTCCGTCACCATCCGTGTCTCCGTTTTCTATAGTAACTTCTAATCTTCCTAAGTTTTCTTCTAATTGTAGATTCTCTGCATCGGCGTAAATAGTTGTATCTAAAGTTAAATCAGCAACTCTCACTTCTTCAAAACCACGAGCATCTCCTTCGTTAGCCGTAATTAAATAATCCACTCCTCCAATTGAGAAAAAATCAATAGCATCGGGCTGGTAAAAACCTAAAACATTCCAATTGTTAAATTGAATAGTATCGTCTCTATCACTAACATCAATTTTATTAGTTTCCTCATTAAAATCTTTAACACCCAATGGTAAAATTTGTGTTATTTGTTGCGATGCAATGTCTAATACAGCAATTCCGTTATTTTCTTGCAACGTAATATACGCTGTTGCAGAATCATCAGAAACTGCAATAAATTCAGGCTCTACATCAACAGCTAATGTATTCTCTACATCATTTGTTATTCCAAAAACTCTAAATCCATTTTCTTCTAAGCTTGCTTCTTGATTATTAAAAGCTTCAAAACCTACGGTTGCAATTGTATTTGCTGCAATATCAATAATACTAATAGAACCTACTGGGTCTATACCATCATCTGGTTCTCCTTCGTTAGCAGAAAGAATATAATTACCATCAGGAGTAAAAGTTACCATGTCTGGTAAAAAACCTGCTTCTAAATTAATAATAGGAGTTGACAAATCGGATGTATTAAAGACAACTATTCGACCTTCATCGGTAGCGCTATTGTTTCCTTCAACAGCAATTGCTAACATACCGTTTAAAACAGATACACTGTTTAAGTTTCCTCCAAAAGGAGTAATATCTATAGATCCAGCACTTACTGGGTTTGTAACGTCTGAAATGTTCGTTACCTCAACACTTAGTTCGTCTGGGTTAGTAGAAAAAACTTGTTGTGTTACACTATCGTAAGCACTAATTTCGGCAACACCGCTAGCAAAACTTAAACTAGACACTCTTTCGTATTGTGTTTCAAAAGCGTTTACAAATTCTGTTTCTACTCTTACATCATCATCGCTACAACTAGCTAAAATTAAAGCAGTACTAATGATGGACATTCTTAAAATTGGGTTCATTTTTTTTGTGTTTGTTTGAACCTACAATGAAATAATCTCTTTTATTTTAAAGGTTTCTTAAGTTTTAAAAGAATGTAAATAATTATTCTTTAATGTTAAATACACATCATAAAAACCTTAATTAATTAGATGTCTTTATTTTTTGGACTTGATTAAAGTTTGCTGTATCATTGTTTTACACAAAAACTCTACATAAAAATGAAATATTATTTAGTTATTAAATTACTATTCTTATCTCTTTTTTTTACTTGTAATTTTAGCTTTGGCCAAGCAAACACTTACGGTGTTATAAGACCACAAGACCCTAACAATGGGCCTGAATGTAAAAGTTGTAGAACTGCTTATAAAAACAAACCTAAAGAGGTTCGGTTTGTTCTTAAAAAAGACACCCAAGACAATTTATATTTTGAAGTTACCCACAAAGAATGGGTGGATTCTTTTTTTAAAGGGAATAAAGATGGTTTTTTAGTAGACATTATTTCTAAAGAAAAATACAATTGTGGCTTACCTACTATTTCTCGCTCAAAAAGTGGTATCGAAGGTGTTAGTTTAGCTCCTGTTTTTTCTAAAAAAATTAAATCAGGTTTAAAAAAACAACCTAATGGCATGTATCATGTTAAAGTAGGTACTATCCCTAAAGAACTAAAAGGGCAAGAGTTAGAGTTTAATTTATTCTTTATTAGCAACAATAACTTATGCTTTTATAACAAAATATATAATCTAGAATCTTACGATCTAAATTTATTAGATATGGGTATGTATCTAGATTCTATTACATATAAATCGGATATTAGAAAACCCTCAGAAATATCTGGTTATAAAATAAAGTATAAGTCTTTACAATTTAAAATACCTTTTGAAAAAAATAAAGCGGAGTACTATGCTAGTGATATTAAACCTGTTTATGACTCTTTAAATCTTACTACTTTCGATATTAAGAAAATTAATATTAAAGCTTACTCATCCGTTGAAGGTAGTTTAGAACGTAATATCGAATTACAATCGCAAAGGGCTGAAAGTATAGCTAAAGCTATGCAACAATTTCAAACCCCTAAAATTGAAACTTCAATTTCTACTACTGAAAACTGGGCACAGTTTTTAAACGATATTCAAAACACTAAATACGCATCGTTTTCTAATTTAAGTCAAGCTGAAATTAAAGCCAAGCTGGCTCAAAAAAATATTAACACCGATCTTGAACCTTATCTTAAAAACCACAGAAAAGCAATTATTATTCTTGAATTAGACAAGAAAGATCCATACAAAACTATGGCTCCTAATCAGTTGTTTAATCTATTCGATGAAAAGCTAAAAGCAGATAATTTAAAAGAGGCTAATACTATTCAAAACGCCATTTTTAAGCGTATTAATTCTAACGAAATATCTCCTGATAGAATTAGTGAAATAGAAGTGCCTTCTGAAAAAAAATACATTGATTTCATTTTTAAAAATAGTTCTCTAAAATATCTATTAGATATCCGACAAGGAATGATTACTTATAACCAGTTATTGAAAATAGAAAAACTGGTTCCAAACAATAAAAAAGTAAAATACAATTTATGCGCATTACAGTTTACTATTTGGCAAAACCAATGGCAACCTGTCGACACTAATAAACTTAAACAAGATATTTTAGCTCTAAAAAACTATGGAGTCCCTCAGCTTTTAATTGATCGCATGCTTATCAACTTTAATATTCTTAAAGCAGAAGAAGCTTTACAAAAAGGTGATCTTAAAACAAAAGACAAAGCTACAGCTTACATATATTCTAAATACAAAGGCAAAAATTTACCCGACGAAGACTTTTTAAATTTAGCTAACTATTTTTCTAGATTTTCGAACTATGATTATTCTAAAAAACTACTGCAAAATAAAGTACAGAATATTGAAATAAGTGAAGACTTATTGTTCTATTATTTAAATCTAACTTTGATTGACCAAGAACTTACGGAACAAAAAGAATATCGCTCTATGATGTTAAATGCTTATTCTAAAAACCCTAAAAGATTCTGTAAAATATTTAGTTCAATTGATAACGGTGGTATTACATTTCAACTTTTAGAAAATGATTTCTTAAGAAAATATTACTGCGAAAGTTGTAATAAATAATTTAAGACTTTATTAAAAAATGAACTCTTTTGAACTTTTAGATGTTTTCCTTTTCATAGGTGTCAGCCAAGGAATATTTCTTGCTATAGCTTTACAAACCATTACAAATAAAAATAAATCGGCAAATAGAATATTAGCAATAATATTATCTATTGCCGCTTTTATGCTTTTTGGAAGAATTGTTTATTTCCGGTATAAAAGCTTAATATCATTACTGAAATTAGCTGACTTTGCGGATACTGTTATATTCTTATTTGGCCCACTAGTTTATTTGTACATTAGACGACTTACCTTTAAGGAAACCAAAAAATATCGTCTTCCTTTAAATAATTATGCTCTTGCCTTTATTTTGGTCGTCTTTTATACCTGGAGCGCTTTTTATCCTGGTAAAGAGTTTTATTTTTTTCTTAAAAGTATAAACATCAACCTAAAAATAATATATAATACAATTGAAGTATTGGCTATAACTTCAATCTTTTACTACCTATACAAGTCTCACTTATTAATTAAACTATATAAGTCTAATGAAAAAAATAACATTTCGTATAATCAAAATGTTATTTCATTTTTGAATGCATTTTTAATACTAATTGTTGTTATAAACTCTTTTTGGCTTATTGGCTTATGCTATAAATTTTTAGGTGTCAAACTAACGCTTATAGGTTATAGTATGATTTGGATAACAATACCTATTCTAATTTATTTAGTTGGGTACTATAGCCTTAAACAACCAGACGTTTTCAGAGTTAAATTAGCTGAAATCAAAAAACCTTTAACAAAACGATTAGAAGATGATGTTGCCAATAAACTACAAATAAGATTAAATCATATAATGCTTAACGAGCACATATATCTTGACAGTAAACTTACTCTTAAAACCCTTTCTGAAAAACTAGAAACCTCAACTAACAATTTATCGTGGTTATTAAACAGTGTTTATAATTGCACTTTTTATGAATACATTAATCGTTCGCGTATAAAAGCTTTTATTTCTAAAATTGAAAATGGAGATCATAAAGAATATACCGTACTAGCCCTATCAATTGATTCTGGTTTTAATTCTAAATCTACATTCAACAAAGCATTTAAAGCCGAAATGAATGACACTCCTTCTAATTACATAAAAAAAATAAGCCTTAATTAATTTTTTTGTTGAATATATAAGTGCGAATGTACCCTATAGGTCGACTACAAGCCAGTTACTGCCTACTTTCGGTCTAAACTTAAATTCATATAAATGAAACACTTAATCACATTACAAGGCGCTAAAATAGCGTTATTAATCGCTTCAACCTCTTTATTAACTACATCTTGTTTTAAAGATTTTATTGGAAAAGGAAACTCTAAAGACAGAGAAGAATTACAAGTAGAAACACTTACTCGTGATCTTGAAGGAGAAGATATTGATGCCCTTACTATTGATCAGCAGGGTAATATTTACGCTTCACAATTTGGTGAATTTTCAGGAAATAGTGGAAGTGGAACCATTGTTTATATAACGGATAGAGATGGGAATACTTCTGAATTTTTAACGGGTCTATCTGGACCATTAGGAAATGCTATTGATGACGAAGGAAATTTTTATGTCGTAAATAACAATGATGGTTCCTCTGGTGAAGTTCTTAAAGTTTCTCCCGATGGAACAAGAACTCAATTAGCCGTTATTGATGGGTTTCCGTCTGGGCTTACTTTAGATAAAAACAATAACCTATACGTGTCTAATTTTGGAGCGCCTACAATACATAGAATTTCCCCTACCGGAGAAATTAGTATATACGCAACTGACGATAGACTAGCTGGTGTTGTTGGTATTGATTTTGACAGTAATGGTAATTTAATTGCCGGAAATTTTTCTAATGCCGATGTTTTAAAAATCAACCTTGCGGGTGAAGTAGAGCTCTTAGCTAACATACCAGACACCTCTATAGGTTATCTTATTGTGGCGAATGATATAATTTTTGCTACTGGTATTAGTGTAAATAAAATTTTCAGAATTACAATGGATGGTGTTCTAAGTGATTTTGCTGGAACTGGAGAGGGTACAGAAGAGGACGGAAACTTATTAGAAGCATCATTTAATAATCCTAATGGGATAACATTTGATAAATACAGTCAAACTTTATTTATTTCTGAATTTGATAGTCCAAATATTCGAAAAATTGAATTGTACTAAACAGCTGTTTTTATTACTAAAAAAAGCCAAAGCTTAACGCTTTGGCTTTTTTCCTTCTTCTAAACTAATGGTGTTAGCTGCTCTAATGCTTCCTCAATAGTTTGAATATCTTGAAATGTCACTAGCAAACGTAAACCATTACGAGTTTGTTTTTCTTTTATTTTACCCTCTGTAGGGTTATCTTGAATAAACTGCATTACCTTCATAAAAGCAGCACTTTGATAATAATCAGATTGTTGATCACTAATAAAGTATCCTATTAAAGTATTCTTTTTAAGAACAATCTTTTCTAGACCAATTTTAGTTGCAGCCCATTTTAAGCGTACACTATTCATTAAATCTTCTCCTTGTGATGGTAAAGCACCAAACCTATCCACTAATTCTTTTTCGAATTGCTGTAATTCTTCTTCGGTTTTAAGTTTATTTAAATCGGTATATAAAATTAACCTTTCAGAAACACTGTTTATATAATCATCCGGAAATAATAATGACAAGTCCGTATCAATCTGCGTGTCTTTAAGAAAAACTTTATCCTTGGCTTCATCTTTATAAAGCTCTTTAAACTCATTTTCCTTAAGTTCTTCTATAGCTTCATTTAAAATTTTCTGATAGGTATCAAAACCTATTTCATTCATAAATCCACTCTGTTCCCCTCCTAATAAATCTCCTGCTCCACGAATCTCTAAATCTTTCATGGCTATCTGAATTCCACTTCCTAAATCAGAAAATTGTACCAAAGCATTTATACGCTTACGCGCATCTTCGGTCATGGCACTCATTGGTGGCGTTATAAAATAACAAAAAGCTTTTTTATTACTACGACCTACACGACCACGCATTTGATGCAAGTCTGATATACCAAAGTTATTAGCATTATTAATAAAAATAGTATTTGCATTCGGAACATCTAACCCACTCTCTATAATTGTAGTAGCCACTAAAACATCAAAAGCACCATTCATAAAGTTCAACATCAATTCCTCTAATTGCTTTCCTTCCATTTGTCCGTGACCAACAGCTACTTTAGCATCGGGTACTAAACGTTGAATCATACCCGCAACCTCTTTAATGTTTTCTATTCG
>CAZJGP010000222.1:0-11566 GCA_964545595.1 uncultured Flavobacteriaceae bacterium
GCATTAAATCCTGATGGAACGTTAGAAGTAACACCACCAACAGATAGTACAGAACCAATCAGTTTCGTATACACAGTAGAAGATGAAGATGGATTAGAAGATGAAGGTCAAGTAGATATTACATTCGATCAGTTACCACAAGTAGCAGATAATGAAGTAGAGACTAGAACATTAAATACACCGGTAACGGTAGATGCGTTAGATGGTGATGTGGATCCAGATGAAGAGGATGCTAACTTAACAATTACAGAAGTAGACGGTCAGCCAATTGATGAGAACACTCCAGTAACGTTAGCAGATGGAACAGTTGTAGCATTAAATGCAGATGGAACGTTAGAAGTAACGCCACTCTCTTATACTCAAGTACCACTCCCGTTTGTCTACACTGTATCAGTTGAAGATGGCTTAGTAGAAGTAGGTCAAGAAAATATTACATACGATCCAGTAGCACCAGTAGAAGATGATGAAGTAGCAACTACAACATTAAATACACCGGTAAAGGTAGATGCTTTAGAAGGTGATGTAGATCCAGATGGCGATGATGCTAACTTAAGGATTACAGAAGTAGATGGTCAACCAATTGACGAGAACACTCCAGTAACGTTAGCAGATGGAACAGTAGTAGCATTAAATGCAGATGGAACGTTAGAAGTAACACCACCAACAGATAGTACAGAGCCAATCAGCTTCGTATACACAGTAGAAGATGAGGATGGATTAGAAGATGAAGGTCAAGTAGACATTACATTAGATCCAGTAGCGCCAGTAGCAGATGATGAAGTAGAAACAGGAGCAACAATTAATACACCATTAACAGTAGATGCTTTAGATGGCGATGTAGATCCAGACGGAGATGATGCTAACTTAACAATTACAGAAGTAGACGGTCAGCCAATTGATGAGAACACTCCAGTAACGTTAGCAGATGGAACAGTTGTAGCATTAAATGCTGATGGAACGTTAGAAGTAACGCCACCAA
This sequence comes from uncultured Flavobacteriaceae bacterium, assembly GCA_964545595.1. GTDB lineage: Bacteria > Bacteroidota > Bacteroidia > Flavobacteriales > Flavobacteriaceae > Aquimarina. The sequence goes on from CAZJGP010000222.1 coordinate 980, forward strand.
CAGATAGTACAGAACCAATCAGTTTCGTATACACAGTAGCAGATGAAGATGGATTAGAAGATGAAGGTCAAGTAGATATTACATTCGATCAGTTACCACCAATAAATGAAGATCCAATAGCGAATGACGATGAAGATTTAGATAATGTAATAGGAGAAGTTGTAACATTAGATGTTGTATTAAATGATACAGATGCTGATGGAACAATTGATCCAACAACAGTAGATTTAGATCCAACAACAGAAGGGGTTATAGAAAGTAGATTTGATAATGAAGATGGAACTTATACGGTAAACGAAAATGGAGTAGTTACTTTTGTGCCAGTTGATGGTTTATTAGTTAATCCTTTACCAATTGAATATACGGTTCAAGATAATGATGGTAATACTTCTAATAGAGCATTAATAGAAATTACATATTTAGAATCTGAGGTAACGTTAATTCCACCGGTAGCTCAAGATGATTTATCAACGGATAATACATTATCTGAATTAGAAAATAATACTGTTGTAATTAATCTTCTTGAAGATAACGGGTTTGGAGCTGATAATGATGAAGATGGTGTTTTAGTACCATCTACTATAAATCTTATTTCAGGAGAAGCAGGCTTTACGGCTACCGATTCTGATTTAGATGGTGATAATGATACTTTAATAGTGCCTGAAGGGGTTTGGTTTGTTGACAATAATGGAGTGTTAACATTTACAGCAAATTCAGATACATTAAATATTAATCCTGCACCTATTAGATATACGATATTTGATAATGATAATCTTATTTCTAATGAAGCAACTGTAACAATATTATTTGCAGGAGTATTAGCAGGAGGTGAAGAGGCTACACAGTTTGATGACTTAGTATTTTTTAATGCAGTTAGTGATACTACAGGATTCTCAATAGAAGGAGTAGAAGCTTTCCCTAATAATACATTAAAGATTTATAATAGATGGGGAGTTAAAGTTTTTGAGGCTTCAAATTATGATAATGAAGGTGAATTGTTCATGGGAAGATCTAATGGTCGTGTAACTATTTCTGAAAGTGAATTATTACCAGTAGGTACTTATTATTATGTGTTCGAAGCAGAAACAAATTCAGGGACTCGTTCAAAAATAAGTTTCCTTTATATTAGTAGAATCTAATAATAATAATAATAATAATAATAATTAAAATTTTAAAAAGGGTCAATGAAAATTAATTTTCATTGACCCTTTTTTATTTACAATAATTTAAATTCATATCTTATGTGTACATAATAAATAACTGCTATCATGAATTTTGAACTTACAGAGGAACATAAAATGATTAAAGAAGCTGCTTATGATTTTACTAAGCAAGAACTAGAACCTGGAGTTATAGAGCGCGATAGAGATGAAGTTTTTCCTTATGAAGAAGTAAAAAAAATGGGCGATCTTGGTTTTATGGGTATGATGAATGATCCAGAATATGGTGGCGGTGGTATGGATACTTTGTCTTATGTTTTAGCTTTAGAAGAAATATCTAAGACAGATGCTTCTGCCTCGGTAATTATGTCGGTTAATAATTCATTAGTTTGTTGGGGGCTTGATGAATATGGTACACATGAACAAAAAGAAAAATACTTAAGACCATTAGTAACTGGTAAAAAGTTAGGAGCCTTTTGTTTATCGGAACCCGAAGCAGGAAGTGATGCAACCTCTCAAAAAACAACAGCTATAGAGAAAGAAGATTATTATATTCTTAATGGTACTAAAAACTGGATTACTAATGGTGGTACTGCGGATTATTATTTAGTAATAGCACAAACCAATGTAGAATTAAAACATAAAGGTATAAATGTTTTTATAGTAGAAAAAGGTTGGGAAGGTTTTGAAATAGGGCCTAAAGAAGAAAAATTAGGTATTAGAAGTAGTGATACTCATTCTTTAATATTTAATGATGTTAAAGTACCCAAAGAAAATAGAATAGGACCCGATGGTTTTGGTTTTAAGTATGCAATGAAAACATTAGCTGGTGGCCGTATAGGAATTGCAGCACAAGCTTTAGGTATTGCTCAAGGAGCTTATGAACGTGCCTTAGAATATTCTAAAATTAGAAAGTCATTTGGAACTGAAATTTGTAACCATCAAGCAATTGCTTTTAAGTTAGCCGATATGTATGCTCAAATAGAAGGAGCTAGGTTGTTAGTGTATAAATCGGCAGTAGATAAAGATAATGGAAAGTCTTATGACCTAGCAAGTGCAACAGCTAAGTTAGTGGCTTCTAAAGCGGCTATGGATGTTACTATTGAGGCAGTGCAAATACATGGTGGTAATGGGTATGTAAAAGAATATCATGTGGAACGATTAATGCGTGATGCTAAGATTACCCAGATTTATGAAGGGACTAGTGAAATTCAAAAAATTGTAATTTCTAGATCGATACTTAAAGATTAAGAAAATTGAACATAAAAAAAGCGACCTAATTGGTCGCTTTTTTATGTTATTAAATTAAAATGATCTAGAATACATCGTTCGATTCTTTTAATTTTTCTGTGTTTTCAACTAATTGTAATTCGTCAATTAAACGTTGAATATCTCCGTTTATAATATTTCCTAAATCGTAAAGAGTTAAACCAATACGGTGGTCCGTTACTCGACCTTGAGGATAGTTATAAGTTCTAATTTTTGCAGAACGGTCACCACTAGATACCATACTTTTACGTTTTTCAGAATCGGCAGCTTGCTTTTTCGCTAATTCCATTTCGTATAAACGAGAACGTAATACCTTAAGGGCTTTTTCTAAGTTTTTGTGCGAAGATTTTTGATCTTGACAACTTACAATCATTCCTGTAGGTTCGTGGTGTAATTTAATGGCAGAGTATGTAGTGTTTACCGATTGCCCACCAGGTCCAGTAGATGTTGTACGTTCAATACGAACTTCGGTCATATCTAATTGTACATCAAATTCTTCAGCTTCTGGTAAAACCATAACTGTAGCAGCACTAGTATGTACACGACCTTGAGTTTCTGTTTGTGGAACACGTTGAACACGGTGTACACCAGCCTCAAATTTCATGGTTCCGTAAACATCTTCACCGTTTACTTCAAGAATAATTTCTTTAAAACCACCACTTGTACCATGGCTAGTGTCTACAACACTAACAGACCAACCTTTGTCAGAACAATACTTGTTGTACATACGGTATAAATCTCCAGCAAAAATACTAGCTTCATCACCACCTGCACCTGCACGTATTTCTACTACACAGTTTTTAGCATCTTCAGGATCTTTAGGTACTAGCATAAAACGAATTTTCTCTTCTAATTCCGGAAGAACTTCTTTCGCTTCGTCTAATTCCATTTTGGCCATTTCGACCATTTCAGCATCACTACCATCAGCAATAATTTCTTCTGCTTCAGCAATGTTACTTGTAAGTTTTATATAGATATCACGCTCGTCCATTAGCGCTCTTAAATCTTTGTACTCTTTGTTTATTTTAACATAACGTTTCTGATCCGATATGATATCCGGTTGAATAATCAAATCGCTGATTTCGTCGAAACGTTGTTTTACTATATTTAATTTATCTAACATTAGCTATAAAATAAGGACAGCAAAGTTAGCAAAATTTAATGCGATTTTCTAATGTATAACTAAGTGCTTACAAACTTTTTAAAGCAACAATAAAGTCTTGTAAGCCTTCGCTAGCTCCTTTTTTTATTACACTTATGTTGGAAGGAATTCCGGATGATGGTTTAGGGTCTATATAAAAAACAGGTGTATTAGGTTTAGCAAACTGAAATAAACTAGCAGCAGGGTATACTTGTAAAGAGGTTCCAATAATTAAAACAACATCTGCTTCTGAAACTAAGTTTACGGCATTATCTAACAAAGGTACAGCTTCTCCAAACCAAACAATATGTGGTCTTAAGGCATTCCCCTTGGGGTCTTTGTTTTTTTCAGTAAGATCATCATTCCAATCTAAAATATAGTTTTCGTCTTTAATGCTTCTGGCTTTACGTAATTCGCCATGTAAATGTAATACGTTAGTGCTACCTGCTCTTTCGTGTAAATCGTCTACATTTTGAGTAACTATCTTTATGGTATATGTTTTTTCTAATTCAGCTAAAAGTAAATGGCCTTTATTAGGTTCAACATCAAATAATTGTTTTCTACGTTCATTATAAAATTGATATACTAAATCTGGATTCTTAGCAAAACCTTCAGGACTAGCTACAGACATTACATCGTGACCTTCCCATAAACCATTAGCATCTCTAAAGGTGTTAATTCCGCTTTCAGCACTCATTCCAGCACCTGATAAAACAATTATATTTTTCATTTTAAAGTATTGATGATTAATTGGTTAAAATTTTATGTATCTTATGTTAAATAGCTAATTTTTAATTAAATATATAATTGAAACATTTAAAACTACTTCTTTTTTTTATAGTAATTAGTGTAACAACTTTAAATGCGCAAACAGGTTTTTATTTTAAAAATAATAAAAAATCGCATGTAAAAGTTCCGTTTAGGCTAATTAGTAATTTAATAGTTTTAGAAGTTAAACTTAATGATATTCCAATGAGTTTTGTGCTAGATACGGGTGCAAATAATACATTTTTATTCAATTTAAGTGAAAACGAAACTGCTAAATTTAAAAATATAAAGCGTATTCCTATTAATGGTTTAGGTTCCTCTAAGTCTATTGAAGCAATAGTATCTACTGATAATAAAATAGAAATTGGAGGTTTAGTTAACAAAGAAGAGACAATTCATTTATTGTTAGATGAAGAAATTAATTTTTCAAAACAACTTGGTATACCTATAGATGGAATTATAGGCTGTGATTTGTTAAAGAACTTTATTACTAAAATTAATTATAGTAATAAAATAATTAGGTTTTATAAACCTGAAACTTATAAAAGGTCTAAACTTAAAAAGTATCAAGAAACAGATATTATAAGATATAAAAAACGTTTGTATGTAAATGCTGTAACAAGTATTGAAAACGCAGAAGTAATACCAGTAAAGTTATTGATAGATACAGGATCTAGTGATGGAGTATGGTTGTTTGAGAATGCAACAAAAGGATTGCGCGTTCCAAAGCAAAAATTTAGAGATTACATGGGAGCTGGTATAGGTGGTGATATCCATGGGGAACGAGCACGTTTAAATAAATTTAAACTGGCTAATTATGAATTTTCGGAAGTGAAAGTAGCTTTTCCAGATTCATTAGACATAGCCTTGGCGTATTTAAATGAAAATCGTCATGGTAGTTTAGGATCAGGAATCATAAAACGATTTCATACTATAATTGATTATAAAGGAGGGAAGATGTATTTAAAAAAGAATCAATTTTTTAAAGACCCTTTTGAATATAATATGAGCGGAATTGAAATTGAGCATAGTGGTTTGCGTATAGAAAAAGTATTTAATGATATTGTTGATTTTTCAGATGAGAAAGAGAATTCTAGAAATACTTTTTCGGCAGTAAGTTTGTATAAAACTTCTTTAGTTCCGGCATTTGAAATTGTAGAAATTAGACAAGGTTCTCCGGCGGAAAAAGCAGGTGTAAAAGAAGGGGATATTCTTTTGAAAATAGATTCTAAAAGAACCTACAAATATAAGCTTGCTGAAATTATTGAATTATTATCTGAAAAAGAAGGAAAACGATTGACCATAGAAGTGGATAGGAAAGGACGGATAATGAAGTTTGAATTTCAGTTGAAAAGACTGTTATAAAAAAAGCCTTTAAACATAGTTTAAAGGCTTTTTTTGTAATTGCTTATATTGGTTTAAGCATATTCATAAGTTCCGTGTTCACTAGAAATTGTAAGTTTTTTATCAGCTGAAGCTTCTACGCGACCTATAATTTTAGCATCTACATTAAAGCTTTCTGAAATTTTAATTATTTCTTCTGCTACAGCAGGATCTACATAAAGTTCCATACGGTGTCCCATATTAAATACTTGATACATTTCTTTCCAGTCAGTACCAGAGTTTTCTTGTATTAATTTAAATAAAGGTGGTACATCAAAAAGGTTATCTTTTATAATATGGTTTTCATCAATAAAATGAAGAATTTTTGTTTGCGCTCCACCACTACAGTGTACCATTCCATGAATAGTATCGCTCTTAAATTGCGAAAGTATTTTCTTTATAATAGGAGCATAAGTACGTGTTGGCGATAATACTAATTTACCAGCATCTAAAGGAGAACCCTCTACAGCATCCGTTAATTTTGTTTTACCAGAGTATACTAACTCTTCAGGTACAGCAGCATCAAAACTTTCTGGAAATTCTTTAGCTAATTCTTTAGCAAAAACATCATGACGGGCCGATGTTAAACCGTTACTACCCATACCTCCATTGTACTCCTTTTCATAAGTTGCTTGACCAAATGAAGATAAACCAACAATAACGTCGCCAGGTTTTATATTTGCATTGTCAATAACGTCTGATTTTTTAATACGAGCAGTAACCGTAGAATCTACAATTATAGTTCTAACTAAATCACCAACATCAGCAGTTTCTCCACCAGTAGAGTGTATAGTTACGCCATGGCCTTTTAAGTCTTCTAAAAGTTCTTCGGTACCATTAATAATAGCCGAAAGAACTTCACCTGTAATTAAATTTTTATTACGACCAATTGTAGAAGATAACATAATATCGTCGGTAGCACCAACACATAAAAGGTCGTCAATATTCATTATTAAAGCATCCTGAGCAATACCTTTCCAAACCGAAATATCTCCAGTTTTTTTCCAGTACATATAAGCTAATGATGATTTTGTTCCGGCACCATCGGCGTGCATAATTAAGCAGTGATCATTGCTACCTGTTAAATAATCAGGTACAATTTTACAAAATGCTTTAGGAAATAACCCTTTATCTATGTTTTTAATAGCGCTATGAACATCTTCTTTCGATGCTGAAACTCCACGCTGTGCGTATCTTTTGCTAACTTCTTGACTCATGCATAAAATATTGAGCTACAAAGATACCATTTTTACGATAAGAACTTCTAAAATGACTTTTGAGAAATGAGTAAGTGTATAATTTTATGAACAGAAGTTTTTATTAGAAATAAATCTTTTTGCTAAAATTAAGGATGAAAATGGTTAATTCGTATTTTAAGCTTGAAAATAGTAACAATTATTTAAAATTTAAAGACACATAATTATTTGATGATTATTAATTAAGTAGTAATACGTATTAATTTATATATTTGTACTTCCAAATATTAAAGTTTAATTGTTTTATATAATATTATGAGTAAAGCTAAATTAGAGTACATCTGGTTAGATGGTACAAAGCCAACTGCTAGTATGAGAAGTAAAACTAAAGTTATAGATAACTTTAGTGGAAAAGTTGAAGATTGTCCAATGTGGTCATTTGACGGTAGTTCAACTAACCAAGCAGAAGGAGGAAACTCTGACTGTTTATTAAAGCCAGTTGCTGTTTATCCAGATCCTCAACGTAAAGGTGGTTACTTAGTAATGACTGAGGTTTTAAATGCAGATGGTACTCCACACGTAGATAATGCTCGTGCTACTATCGAAGATGATGATAACGATTTCTGGTTCGGATTTGAGCAAGAATTTTTCTTATATGATGTAGAAACTAACTTACCTGTTGGTTTCCCAAGAGATCAAACTCCACAAGGGCAGTTTTACTGTTCAGTAGGTGCTAAAAACGCATTTGCACGTGATATGATCGAAGAGCACTTAGATGTATGTTTAGATGCAGGATTAAACGTAGAAGGTATCAACGCTGAAGTTGCTGCTGGACAATGGGAATTCCAATGTTTCGCACAAGGAGCTAAATTAGCAGGTGATGAGATCTGGGTATGTCGTTACTTATTAGAGCGTATTGGTGAATCTTACGGTTTAGAAGTAGTATGGCACCCTAAGCCATTAGGTAACACTGACTGGAATGGTTCAGGTATGCACGCAAACTTCTCTAACACTACATTAAGAACATGTGGTTCTAAAGAAACTTACGAAACTATTTGTGAAGCTTTCCGTCCATTCGTGAAAGAACACATCGAAGTTTATGGAGCACATAACGAAGAGCGTTTAACTGGTGAGCACGAAACTGCTGCTATTACAGATTTCTCTTACGGAGTATCTGACCGTGGAGCTTCAATCCGTATTCCAATTATTACTGTGGAAAAAGGATGGAAAGGATGGTTAGAAGATCGTCGTCCATCTTCAAACGGAGATCCATACAAGATCGCTGCACGTATTATTAAGACTGTAAAAACTGCTAAGGTTTAATTAGCAATTTTATATAATACTAAAAAAGGCTTTCAATTTATTGAAAGCCTTTTTTTTATGTTTAATATTTAGAAAGTTTTTTTATGTCAGGGCGTTTCCCTTCGGGGCGGGCTTTACGCTGTATCTTTTTTATTTTACACTTCGTTGCACTCAGGTAACAAAAAAGGATGTCGCTGCAATCCCTAACGCATAAAAACAAGATTTATACAATAGCAACAGCACTAACTCCATTACTCTTTTTAGTAATTTGTATTTGAGTTGAAATTCGTTCTTTTAAATTCTCTACGTGTGATATAATTCCAATCATTTTTCCTTGAGATTGCAAGGTTTCTAAAGTAGAAATTACTGTTTCAAGGGTGTTTTTATCTAAAGTTCCAAAACCTTCATCAATAAACAACGAATCAATTTTTACATTTTTACTTGCTAAATCAGATAAACCTAAAGCCAAGGCTAAACTAATAATAAATTTTTCACCACCACTTGATGTATCTACTAAACGTTCTTGGTCGGTCTGGTAATGATCTATCAAATTAAAATTCAGTTCTTCTTTAGGCTTGTAATTATCTTCCATTTTTAACGAATAACGCTTGTTCAATTTGTATAAATGCAAATTAGCAAGGTCTAATAAGTGCTTTAAAGTTAAACGCTGTACATAGGTGTTAAAAGCATCTTTTGAGTTTCCAATAAGTTTAAATAAATCTCGCCAAGTACTGCAAACAGATTCTTGTGTGTCTATTTTCTTATAAATTTCTTTATTTCGATTTCTTATTTCTTTATCTTTTCTAAGTGCTTCTTCAATTTTTCCTTTTTCAGTAATATAATCCGTTTTTTGCTTATTCAACGTTTCTAAAGCTAGTTTACTTTCAGTAGCAGTTATTTCGAATTTTTTAGAAGAATTTAAAACTTCAATATCTTTTAAATTCTGATTCTTTAAAGTTTTTAATTTTAATTGATTTCTCTCAATGCCTTCTTTTTTATTGGTGTAATCTGAAACCGTTTCTTTATCTAATAACGCTTTTTCAATAGCTTCTTTAGTATCAAAATCACTGTTAAATATTTGCGTTTGTAAAGTTGCTTTTAAATTAGTTAACTCATTGTCTAATATTTTTTGTTCTTTACTGTTTTTTTCTTTTAAAATATCTTTTTCAGTCTTAGTATCTAATTGTTTTTGTAATTCTTTTTTACTGCGGTTTAATTGCTCGGTTGACTTGTCTTTAACACTTTGTAAAGCATTTCTTTTAGTGTCTACAGTAATAGTTATTGGTAAAATACCGTTGCGTTCTTCTTTTGTTTTTGTAGAAGATAAATCACTTTTTTGGATACTCTGGGTATATTCTTTTTCAGTTTTAAAATATACCTCTAATTGATTTTTATAATTCTTTAAATCATTATTTAAAATGGAGTGTTCTGCTTTTAAATCAGTAAATTCTTTTTGTGTGTTGTTATATTTTAATATGGAAGCTTCAATATCTTTAATAAAAACATCAGTTTGCAAAGTAGTAGGTAAGTCATATTTGAATTTTGCTAACTTAACTTTTAATGCGGCTTCTAATTCATCACATGATTTTGTTAAGTCATTTACCGATTTCTGAATAGCAACAATATTTGTTTCAATATTTTTAATCTTTTCCTTACGTGTAGCAATCGAAGTTTTTAAAGTATTAAAAGTTGTTTTTTGATTCTCTATTTTCTCGGATAATTCATTTTTAGACTTCTGTAAATCTTGGGCAACCTTAATAGCCTCGTCTAAATTTTTAATTTGATTTTCAAGTAAATTTAATTCCGATTGTATTTTGGGTAAATCAGTAATATCACAAGCTATAATTAGTTCTTTGGCTTCATTTTTATAAAATGCTAATTCTTTGGTTACAGCAGTTATTTGTGTGTTTATACTACTGATAGAAGTATTTAAAGCGACTTCTTTTTTGTCAATACTGTTTTTAGAATCACGTATGATTTGAAGTTCTTCTTTTCGTTTGTTAAGTTCTAATTCGGCTTTAGATACATCAATCTTTTGTAAATTATCCGTAAACGGATGTTCTTTAGAACCACATAATCCGCAAGGTTCTCCTTTTGTTAAATGCTGGCGATCAGCTTCGTATTTAGCAATACTTTTTTCTAATTCTAAAATTTTAGAAGCGTCAGTAACTGCTTTTTCTTGTAAATCAAATTCCTTTTGAGTAGCCTTCAATTCTTTTTGAATAGCTTCAATTTCTTTATCAAAAGATTGCTTTTCTTCTGATAACTCAAAGAGTTCTTTGTCTGCTTTTATAGTCTGTTTAGAAAGATTCTCAAACTGTTTCCAATTAGATTCTTTCTCTGATACTTCTTTTTTCTGATCTAAGAG